>VGHX01000010.1 GCA_016868055.1 Betaproteobacteria bacterium | reverse complement strand
TTGTCCGGCGAGCATCTGCCTCGGTGGTGGAACTGGTAGACGCGCCGGACTCAAAATCCGGTTCCGAAAGGAGTGTCGGTTCGATTCCGACCCGAGGCACCATCCCCGTTCGCTCGCGTCGTTCAGGCTACCCTGATCGACGCTGACGACAACCATACGACAAGCGGTCACATCGAGTCGCTCTACAAATCTGTATTACTTTGCTGGCTCTGGTGCTGCGGGTGCGGGTACCGCCACGGTTACCGGCTCGACCTTGGGCGACGTATCGGCTGATGCCAGTGCCGGTGCTGGCTCGCTAACGGGCTCGGTCGTTGGCGCCGCCGCTGGTGCTGCCGCTGGCTCTGTAGTGCCCGCGTCAGTAGTGGCCGCCTCGGCAGCGGGCGCCGCAGCAGCGGCAGGGGCTGCAGTGGTATCAGCCGCAGCGTCCTTCGGCGGCTCTTCTTTTCTCGGCGCCGGTGGTTTGGGGTCACGTCGCGACAAGGCCATCATCATGGTCGCGAGTAATGCCAATACCGACATCATCATGATGACGGAAATCGGTATCGCCACGATCACCGCGAGATAGGCAAATATCGCGATAATCACCAAAGGCAGTAGCGCCAACTCGGCAACAAACACAAACGGCGTGACGAACGCCGACATGAGCAAAATCAGGCTGACCCACTCAGCGGCGAAATCTCTGGTCTCCATGCCGTGCACGCCATAGGCAAGAAACAGCAACCCAATTGGAAACCTGACCCACCAGTGGCCCCAAAAGCGTCGGCTGGCGCGCCGCGCATCACTCCAGTAGCGGTATTTTTCTTCCAGAGCTTCGGGCGTCCACTCCCAGCGCTTGGATCTCACCAGATCAATGCCAGAAGAAAGTGTCCAGAACAAGATGCCGTAAAACCAGATCACCGCAGGTAGTAACCAGCCACGCTCGCCCCAGCCATTACTAAACGCATACTGGAACTGGATCAGCATTGGCGTGCCAAGCGTCACAAACGAAGGGATCGCTGCCGCGTGCACGCGCTCCTGCATGCTGACCGGCACCCAGTCTCCGTTCACGCCAGGTTCTTTTTTCATTGCGAGGGTGGATTCCTGAGAAAACGTTTACGAATTTCTGATGCAGAGATCGCAAGCACAACAGCAAGCACGATTACGACACCGATCGCTCCCGCCAGCGAGAGGTTATCAACCAGCCATCCGACGACTGCCAATAGCAATACACCGGGCACCACGATCAGCACCAACATGAGCGGCTCGCTCCAACACCACAAATTCAGCAGCGCAAGCAGTGCCACTGCAAATAACCAGTGCGCGGGCAATTGCAACGCGTTCAAGACAATGGCCCAGTAAAGCGCAGCGATCAGCGCCACTGCCAGCGGCGCACGAATGAGCGGACTCGCGGCCCAGCGCCACTCCAGCTCGACAGGTATGTGGGATACCGGGTTGGGCAGTGACGGCACCACCAGCGCACTGTCGCGACGCCAGCGACGCTGACCGCGTTGCTCTTGCCAGCGGCGCCATACCGCCACCAGCGCAACAATACCGAGCGTCAGCACCCCGATCTCGACCCAATTACGTACCAATCCCGTGATGTAGCTGATGACTGCAATCGTGATCAAGGCGCACACGCTGAAAAATCGACGAAGTCGGCGAAGCCCCGGAGATTCCGGGTTGCCTTCCCAATTTGTTTCCTCGCCGCGCCGCTGCGTCATCCGGTGCCCTTGCCATAAGCCCACCTGCGACGGCACTGAGGTACATCGTCGCGAGGCTGATCGGTGTCGGGTCAGAATTCTAGCATTTTGATTCCAAAAGGAAACTTGTCGCTCAAACCAGCTCGCCTAGCTCGCAGTACCGGAATGAGCCTCGTCATGCGCGTAGAGACTGCTTAGCGCTTGACGTGTATTGACCGATAAAGACATAAACCGTCGAATTCGCCAATAAACGTCCGCACGCGTACGCAAAACCGTTAAACGAACGATGGACAAAACACGACCTTATTCGACCTGTCCCGCTTGAAGTCGTTCGATCTGCTGTTGCCGCATCAAGAAAAAAAACATAACGGCAGTAATCCGCTCAAAAAATACAAATCGAATTCGATCACCGAACAGCTATTTGCTCTGAGTGCGGGTGGCATAAAGCTTGCCAAATTCTGCGATCCACGCCGTGGATCCACAGGCCATCCGTTATCTGAAAAAGGAGTCTCCAATGAAGAGCTATCTTCGACAAAACACAAGGCGCACGCAGCAAGGTTTTACGCTTATTGAATTGATGATCGTGGTTGCGATCATCGGAATTTTGGCAGCAGTGGGTATTCCTGCTTATTAGGATTACACGTCGCGCGCGCGCGTCGCTGAGGGCCCAAGCCTGGCAACGCCGGCAATGACCGCACTCGGTATTGCGTGTAGTGACGGAACCCTGGCTCGGCGCGCAGCAGCACTCACGCACGATGACTTGGGTTTGGCGGGCGCCGCGTCAATCAATGGCAGGAATGTCACGAGCGTCACTGTCACCGGCACCGGCACAACGTCAGCGACCATTACGGTGGCCTACGGCGGAGACATTCCCAACGTGCCGGCCGGTAGTACGGTGATCTACACAGGCAACTGCAACACAGCGGGAGCAATGACCTGGACGGTGGACGGTTCTATTCCAGCGCGATTCCTACCAAAAGTGTGATGGTGGAAGTCTTTGTGCAAGTCATGGCAAACTGCCAGAGTTGACACGCCGGGGCTGAAACGATCTTTAGATCAAGCGCTGTAAAATAAAACGGGGAGCATTGGCTCCCCATTTTTTTACCGTTCGATACAGATACGGTTAGATACATCTACTGTTGAATATATTTATGGTTGGATGCTTCTACCGAAGATAAATCTACGGTTAGATACACCTACGGCTGCAGGTGTCTATTGCTCGCTACCCTTGAAGGTCTCCACATTTCTAAATCACAGCATGGCTTTCAGCAGACGACCCATCTCGGAAGGATTACGTGTGACCTTGATACCGCAGGACTCCATGATCTGTAATTTCGCGTCCGCAGTGTCGGCGCCACCAGATATCAGAGCGCCGGCGTGACCCATGCGCTTACCCGGAGGCGCAGTCACACCGGCAATAAAGCCGACTACAGGTTTTTTCATGTGATCTTTGATCCAGTAGGATGCATTAGCCTCATCCGGACCACCAATTTCACCAATCATGATCACGGCGTCCGTATCCGGATCATCATTGAACATCTGCATGATGTCGATATGCTTCAAACCATTGATAGGATCTCCGCCGATGCCCACTGCCGAGGATTGCCCCAGACCGAGCGCAGTCAATTGGCCCACTGCTTCATAAGTCAACGTACCCGAGCGCGAGACCACACCAATACGGCCTTTCTTGTGGATGTGCCCGGGCATGATGCCGATTTTGATTTCGTCAGGCGTTATCAGGCCGGGGCAGTTCGGCCCGAGCAGCAATGTCTTGCTGCCTTTCTTGCGCATCTTGTCCTTCAGCGCGAGCATGTCGCGAACGGGAATGCCCTCGGTGATACAAATCGTCAAATCTAATTCTGCTTCGACTGCTTCCCAAATCGCATCAGCAGCGCCAGCAGGCGGCACGTAAATGACTGAGACATTAGCGCCGGTGGCCTGTTTGGCTTCGCGCACGTTGGCGAAAATGGGAATTCCCTCGAAATCTTCGCCAGCTTTTTTCGGGTTAACACCGGCGACATAGCACTGCCTGCCGTTGGCGTAGTCGCGGCACATGCGGGTATGAAACTGCCCCGTCTTACCGGTAATGCCCTGCGTAATGACCTTGGTGTGTTGGTTGATCAGGATCGACATTGCGATGCTTCCTCGTGATGGATTATGCGTTGGCTGCGGCGACGACTTTTTTCGCGGCCTCTTCCATGGTGTCAGCAGAAATAATCGGCAAGCCTGAATCCGCCAGCATTTTTTTGCCAAGATCTTCGTTGGTACCCTTCATGCGCACCACCAGTGGCACTGATAACTTGACCGCGCGCGAGGCAGTGACTACGCCCTCTGCGATCACATCACAGCGCATGATGCCGCCAAAAATATTCACCAGGATTGCTTTCAGTCCGGGATGCTGCAGCATGATCTTGAAAGCCTCGGTGACTTTCTCTGCGGTTGCGCCACCGCCCACATCAAGAAAATTCGCAGGCTCTCCGTCGAATAGCTTGATGGTGTCCATGGTGGCCATCGCCAATCCCGCACCATTCACCAGGCAGCCGATATTGCCATCGAGCGAGATGTACGCCAGGTCGTGCTTGGATGCTTCGATCTCGGCCGGGTCTTCCTCGTCCAGATCGCGATACGCCATGATTTCAGGGTGACGGAATAAAGCGTTGGAATCAAAGTTGAATTTTGCATCGAGCGCGATGACTCTGCCATCGCCTGTGAGAATCAGCGGATTGATCTCAGCAAGAGAGGCATCAGTTTCCCAATAGGCTCTATACAAACCCTGCAACAAAGCGCGCGCTTGCGCGATTGAGTCAGGCGGCACGCCGATTTTTCCGGCAATGTCATCTGCCTCCGCATCTGTCAGGCCGGCACTTGGGTCGATCGCGACCTTGTGAATTTTTTCCGGGTGCGATGCGGCAACCTCTTCAATATCCATACCGCCCTCGCTCGATGCCATCAGCACCACGCGTTGTGATACGCGGTCAGTCACCATCGAGACATACAGCTCTTTTTTGATGTCGGCGCCTTCTTCGATCAGAAGCCGGCGAACCTTTTGACCCGCCGGTCCGGTCTGATGCGTGACCAATTGCATGCCGAGGATACTGGTGGCGTACTGCCGAACGTCATCCAAAGATTTGGCGACTTTCACCCCGCCGCCTTTGCCCCGTCCGCCGGCATGAATCTGGGCCTTCACCACCCAGACAGCGCCACCCAACGTCTGCGCCGCCGTGACCGCCTCTTCCACGCTCATGCATGGAATTCCGCGTGGTACCGCAACGCCGTATTTGTTCAGGATTTCTTTGCCTTGGTACTCATGAATCTTCATACCGCATGTCCTTTGAAGCCGATAGATGAAATCTTTTGCGATGGGATCAGGATGCGTCGAGTGGCTTTATCACCCACCGAGGGTAGTATTTCGCAACCGCCGGGCCGTCGCGCCGTAGTGCCCGACATCGATCTAACTGAAACGGCGGCTGGCTTTGCTCTTCGTCGGGCTGACCGTCTCGCGTTGGCACCACGTCGCCGGCAAACGCTTGAATGGTGGCCGTCGGCAAGATGCCGGCCAGCTCTGTCAGGTGAGTGCATCCGCCGATACCACCGAGCCGCTCGCGTAGCGCATGCCGAAAGCCTTTGGCTAGATTCAGCCCGATCAGCTGCCGATAGACCTCGGGAAAGCTGTCGCAATGTCCGGGGTAAGGCGTTGCGTCTGAGGCTGCAATTGCGTCAACGATATTCAGCGCTGTATCGACAGTCACGCGTAGCCACAAATCATGCACCGGCTCGCCCGCCGCGCGGCTACCCGAGGCAAGCACAATAGGCCGCGGTTTGGTGTCGGTCAGACGGGCTTCGATATCCCACAAGCCGTCGTCACGCTCGAATGCCTGTGCGGACATACTACGCAGATGGCGCGTCACTCGAGAGGATTTGGGGGCAGGCAAAGGCATAGAGGCGAGGCGCAGCGGCCAGCACTGGCGCGCTCAAATTCATTTGGAAAGTTTGCCGCAGTTTCTGCGGCGCGTACCGCTTTTGCAGTGCATTAAAACAGATGAAGCTTAACATGGCGCTGCGCTGATTAGCGCAGATCATCCGCAGGAGATGCCGCGCGTGTGGGCTTTACCCATCGGCGTCATCCCGCTGTGCGGCGCGGCGCATCACTGCACGAATGGCGGTGTGAGAAAACCCGCGTTGCTGGAGGAACCGCTGCTGACGAGCTACGTCGGCGGGATTATCTGCCACAGCGCCAAACTTCCGCTGCCAAATTAGCCAAGCACGCTCATCCTCTTCTGACAGCAGCTGCGCTTTCACCTCAGCCACAAGGCCCTCATCCAAGCCGTGGCTGTGCAGCTCAGACATCACGCGCGCGTTACCGAAGCGTGCCGCACGCCGGTGCGCCAGCGACTCGGCAAACCGCGATTCCGACAAAAATTTTTGTGCTTCCAGCCAGTCGAGCACACTGTCGATATCGTCACCTTCTTGGGCGTGACGCATCAGCTTGCGTGCTAGCTCTTGTCGACTGTGCTCACGCGCCGAGAGGTAACGCAAAGCACGCGCCTTCAGGCTCGGCTTGTTGGTTGACATGACCGCGGCAGCACTGAGCAGCCCGCTAAAGAAAATAAAAATGAATCGGGCGAGGCCAGCAGCCTGACCTCGCCCGATTTACTCAACAACAGATGTTGCAACTGAAACGGCAACCGCGGCGAATCACTCTTCCGCTGCGGCTTTCGCCTTGCGCCCGCTGCCGGCCGGCGTATCGGTAGCCGCCGGCGGTAGGCTCTGCGCAGGCGGCAGCTCAGGCACGCCGAGGTGGGCGCGCACCTTGTTTTCTATCTCTCGCGCCAACTCTGGCCGCTCTTTCAAATAGGTACGTGCGTTGTCTTTGCCCTGACCGATGCGCTCGCCGTTGTAGCTGTACCAAGCACCAGATTTGTCGACAATCTTGGCCTCTACGCCGAGATCGATGATCTCGCCCTCGCGCGAGGTGCCCTCGCCATACAAAATATCGAAGTGAGCCTCTCTGAATGGGGGCGCGACCTTGTTCTTCACAACCTTGACTTTGGTCTCGTTGCCGATGACCTCATCAGCGGACTTGATGGAGCCAGTGCGGCGGATATCCATCCGCACCGAGGCATAAAACTTCAGCGCGTTACCACCGGTGGTGGTTTCCGGATTACCGAACATGACACCAATTTTCATCCGGATCTGGTTGATGAAAATCACCATGGTGTTAGTGCGGCTGATGGAGCCTGTGAGCTTGCGCAGCGCCTGCGACATCAGGCGCGCCTGCAAACCTGGCAGCGAATCGCCCATGTCGCCCTCGATTTCGGCGCGCGGCGTGAGGGCAGCTACCGAGTCGATCACGACCAAATCCACCGCACCCGAACGCACCAAGGCATCGGTAATCTCAAGCGCCTGCTCGCCGGTATCCGGCTGAGAGATCAGTAAATCTTCAAGATTGACACCGAGCTTTTGCGCGTACACGGTATCGAGAGCGTGCTCGGCGTCGATAAAGGCACAGGTACCGCCCAGCTTTTGCATCTCGGCGATGACTTGCAGGGTCATGGTGGTTTTGCCGGATGATTCAGGGCCGTAAATTTCAATCACGCGACCACGCGGCAAACCGCCTACGCCCAAGGCGACATCCAGTCCCAGCGAGCCTGTAGACACTACCTGAACTTCCTCGGCCACCGCGCCATCCATCCGCATGACCGAACCCTTGCCGAACTGCTTCTCGATCTGGGCCAAGGCAGCGCTCAGGGCCTTAGCCTTCTCGGCATTACCGAATTTTTTCTCGTCCATGCTTGTTCTCTCAGTACAGTGGAAACTGGACAGTACTGTATAAAACTCCAGTAAAAAGTGCAAGAAGATTTTTCCCGACTTATCGGATTGACAAGGCCGGCGCCGGGCCGGGCTGCCGCTTGGTTGCTGGCAACTTCCAAACCCAATAGACTGAAACAAGCCGGCGATAGATTCGGCAGCTCAACCAACCCTCACCCACCGCTATGCGCATCCTGCTTGCTGAAGATGACAGTGTGCTCGCCGACGGACTGACCCGATCCTTGCGACAGTCCGGCTATGTCACCGATTGCGTGAACAACGGCGAGGCAGCCGACAGTGTGCTGTCGACACAAGACTTCGATCTGTTGATTCTTGATCTGGATCTGCCAAAGATGCCGGGTCTCGAAGTGCTTCGGCGCTTGCGGGCGCGTGAGTCGCTATTGCCGGTATTGATTTTGACCGCGAATGACTCGGTCGATCAGCGCGTGAAAGGACTCGACCTTGGTGCCGATGACTACATGGCCAAGCCGTTCGCGTTGTCGGAACTGGAGGCGCGGGTCAGAGCGTTAACCCGTCGTGGCGTGGGCGGTGGTCCGACTGTGATCCGGCACGGCCCGCTGTCATTTGATCAGGTGGGCCGCATCGCTTACCTTCATGATCAGATGATTGATCTTTCCGCGCGCGAGCTTGGCTTGCTTGAGGTGTTATTGAAGCGCAGTGGTCGCCTTGTATCGAAAGAACAGCTGGTCGATCACCTGTGCGAATGGGGCGAGGAAGTCAGCAACAATGCGATCGAGGTTTATGTGCACAGGCTGCGCAAAAAAATCGAGAGCGACGGTGTTCGTATCGCCACCGTGCGCGGTCTTGGCTACTGCCTGGAAAAATTCAACGCCGCCTCGGCAGCGGCGAATAACGCTGGCCACGCCTGAACCGCACCGTGCAAGCCGATCAGGCGAAAGCGCCCATCGCGCATACAACGCCAGCCAGCGAGCAGCCGGCTAATCCGCGCTCTCTGTTTGGCGACATCCTCGATTGGTTGCTGATGCCGCTGCTGCTGCTGTGGCCGCTCTCGATTGGCGTCACCTATCTTGCTGCAAAATCGATCGCCAACGAACCATTTGATCGCTCGCTGGAAGACCGCGTAACTGTACTCGCGCAGCAAGTGAAAGAGATGAACGGTGATTTGAGCGCGCAGCTACCGTTTGCGGCGCGCGACATTTTGCGCGCCGATGATGTCGACAATGTCTATTTTCAGGTCAGCGGACCAAAGCGCGAGCTGATCACCGGCGATAGCGATGTTCCATTACCGGAGGATGAAGAAGTACCCGTGCCGTGGGCAGTCATGATGCGCGACGGGCAGATGCGTAATGCCGAGGTACGTATTGCCTACACCTATGTCAATCTGCAGCCAGGCGGCAACCCCGAGCAAGCGATCGCAGCACCACGCTACGCGCTGGTACAAATGGCCGAGACCACCGAGAAGCGGCGTATGCTTGCCAACCAGATCATCAAAGGCGTGATACTGCCGGAATTTATCATTCTGCCGATTGCAATCGCATTGTTATGGTTTGCATTGTCACGCGGCTTATCGCCGTTAACCACGCTGCAGGAAAATATCCGCGCTCGACGACCCGATGATTTATCGCCGATAGACTCGCGCAGCGTGCCGGAGGAGATATCGCCGCTGGTGCGCTCGTTGAACGAGATGCTGGCCCGTCTGGCGCAGAGTATTCAGTCGCAGAAGCGATTTATTGCTGACGCCGCGCACCAGATGAAAACCCCGCTGGCAGGTATGCGGATGCAATCCGAGCTGGCACTGCGCCAAGACGCACGCGAAGAGATTCAGCGCTCGCTTGAGCAACTTGCGAAAAGCTCGGCGTCTGCCACGCGCCTGGTCAATCAGCTTCTGGCGCTGGCGCGCGCCGAGAATGATTCGCCGCACTCTACACCGCTGCAAAGCGTCGAGTTGGCGCTGCTGGCGCGCAGTACCGTTCACGACTGGTTCGGCAACGCACAAGCGCGCGATATCGACTTGGGGTTCGAGGCAGACGAGATGAATCTTGTCATCGCTGGCAACGCAACCATGCTGCGCGAGATGCTGAATAACTTGATCGATAATGCGCTGCTTTACACGCAGCCGCGCGGCAGCGTAACGGTCAGAGTTCGTCGTGAAGAATCACGCGCGCTGGCGATTATTGAAGTCGAAGATAACGGCCCGGGTATCGCCGCATCCGAGCGCGATTTGGTGTTTGATCGCTTTTACCGAATTCTCGGCAGCGAGAGCGAAGGCAGTGGCCTGGGCCTTGCGATTGTGCGCGAAATCGCGCTACGGCATGATGCCGAAGTGGATATCTTCAGCAACCCGCGCAGCACAGACCCGCGTTTTCCCGGCTGCCTGTTCCGCATCAGCTTCCGAATGGGCAGCGCAGCCAAGGATGATGACGCGCCATGAGCGCCGGCCATGAACGCCGCTGGCGCCGGGCGCAGGCGTTGACACTGGGGCTGCTGGTAGTCTGGCTGCTGACCACGATTGTGGTTGTCGTGTTTGCGCGTCCGCTATCTACGGTATCGGTGTGGGGTTGGCCACTGCACTATTACTTCGCATCGCAAGGCGCGACCTTGGTCTATCTCGCGATTGTGGGAATCTACGCTTGGGTCATGCAGCGGCTTGAGGCAAGCGACCATCAACCCAGCGAGCATGAGCGCTGATCTATTATCTCGCCCGCTGCGGCGCTATTTCTGGCTCTATACCGCAGGCTTCTGCGCGCTGCTCGCGTCACTGGCCATTCTCGAGCACGAAGGCTTTCCACGCTTCTGGTTAGGCTACTTGTTCTTGTTCAGCACGATTGTGGTTTACGCAGCCATCGGCGTGTTCAGCCGTACCTCGGATGTCGATGAATACTATGTGGCTGGCCGGCGTATCCCGCCGGTATTCAATGGCATGGCGACCGCTGCAGACTGGATCTCCACCGCGAGTTTCATCGGACTGGCCGGCGGCTTGTACCTTCACGGTTTCGATGGTCTGGCCTATATCCTCGGCTGGACCGGCGGCTTCTGTCTGATCGCGCTACTGATCGCACCTTACGTGCGGCGACTCGGTCAGTACACCGTACCGGATTACCTGGCAGCCCGTTACGCAGGCACCGAGGGTGCGGGCGCCGTGCGCGCTATCGCCGTGATCGCCACGCTGATCATTTCTTTTACCTATGTCGTAGCGCAAATCTACGGTGTCGGGCTGATCACCTCACGCTTTACCGGAATTGATTTTTCGGTCGGCATTTTTTTAGGCTTGGCGAGTATGCTGGTGTGCTCTTTTCTGGGTGGTATGCGCGCGATCACGCTGACACAGATCGCGCAATACGTGATTATCGTCATCGCGTTCATGATTCCGGTGTCTTGGCTCGCGCTCAAGCAAACCGGTATCCCGCTGCCGCAAATTGCCTATGGCACTGCGCTTGAGCGACTCGCTAAACAAGAACAAGCACTCACTGAAAAAGACAGCGAGCAACAAGTCCGCAAGATGTATCTCAAGCGTGCACAACTGCTTGAAGCGAGAATCGCGGATCTACCCCGTTCGTGGGATGCGGGGCGCGCCGAGGCGCGCAAACGATTACAGGATCTGCAAACCAGTAACGCCTCACTCATCAATATCAAAGCGGCGAATCGCGCGCTGGCCGACTACCCCAAAAGCCCAGACGCCGCTCGCCGGTTGTGGGAACGCCAGCGCGAAGAGGCGTTAGCACGAGCTCAGCCGCTGCAGCCTCATGCGCAAGCTTTTGCCGGCAGCGCGCAAGTCTCTTCAGATATTCAACGCAATAATTTTCTGGCGCTGGTGTTTTGTTTGATGCTGGGTACTGCTGCTTTACCGCACGTGCTTGTGCGATCTTCTACTACGCGCTCAGTGCCAGCAGCGCGTAGCTCGGTGTTCTGGGCACTCGTGTTTATTTTATTGCTGTACACCGCGCTGCCTGCGCTGGCAGTACTGGTCAGGTACGAAATTATTACTACTTTAGTGGGAAGCGACTACGCTAATTTACCTTCGTGGGTAAGCTACTGGGCCGGCATCGATCGTGACAAGCCGATGATCAGTATCACTGACATCAACGCCGACGGCTTAGTGCAGTTCGGCGAAATACTCATCGATGGCGACATGATCGTGTTGGCCACACCGGAAATCGCAGGGCTACCGTATGTGATGTCGGCACTCATCGCCGCCGGTGCGTTAGCAGCAGCCTTGTCGACTGCCGATGGCCTGCTGCTGACGATTGCCAGCGCGCTCTCGCACGACACCTATTTCAAGATGATCAACCCGCGCGCCTCAGCACAGCGACGCGTGACCGCCTCCAAACTACTGCTGCTGGTGGTGGCACTTCTGGCGGCGTATGTGGCGTCATTTCGTTCGGGGGATATTCTCTCGATGGTGAGTGCTGCGTTTTCACTTGCCGCGTCAACGCTCTTTCCTGCACTAGTTTTGGGCATTTTTTGGAAACGCGCGAACCAACAAGGGGCAATCGCCGGAATGTTGGTCGGATTTTTAGTGTGCGCGATCTATTTGGTGCAAACCAGTCCGGCGTTTGGTGGTAGCGCGGCTCATCAGTGGTTTCACATTGCCTCGGTATCGGCAGGTATCTTCGGCGTGCCGGCGGGCTTCACCGCGATGGTGGTCGTCACCCTGCTGACGCCGGCACCGAGCGAGCGACAGTTGGCGCTGGTGGATCAGTTGCGCGCACCCTGATAAAAGCCGACTGGCATGCTTCTTGATTGCGTAGCCTGATTACACAAGATCAGGATGCGGAAAGCATGGCCCGGTTTTTCAACGAAATGTTTGATGAGAGCGGCGCTAACACGCGTCCGCACTATCAGGGCTTTGACCGCTGGCTGGCTGAACAGCCGGCTGACATCGTTGCACGCAAACGTGTCGAAGCCGATCTCATGTTTCGGCGCGTTGGCATCACCTTCGCGGTGTATGGCAGCGAGGCAGGCACTGAACGACTAATTCCTTTTGACATCATCCCGCGTATTATCCCGGCTGCCGAATGGGAAACACTGCAACGAGGCTTGCGCCAGCGTGTGCAAGCGCTCAATCTGTTCATTCACGATATCTATCACGAACAACATATCGTGCGCGCTGGCGTGATGCCTGCTGAGCAGGTGTTTCGTAATGCACAGTACCGTCCCGAGATGCAAGGCATCAGCGTCACCAGTGATATCTACGCCCATATTGCTGGCATCGATATCGTGCGTGCTGGTGAGGGCGAATTCTACGTCCTTGAAGATAACTTGCGTGTGCCTTCCGGCGTGTCTTACATGCTCGAAGACCGCAAGATGATGATGCGCTTGTTTCCGGAACTATTCGCTCATCACAAAGTAGCACCGGTCGCGCATTACCCTGATCTGCTGCTCGACATGCTGCGATCAGTTGCGCCGCCAGGCGTCGATGACCCCACCGTGGTGTTAATGACGCCGGGCATGTACAACTCGGCCTATTTCGAGCACGCATTTCTGGCGCAACAGATGGGCATAGAGCTGGTAGAAGGCCAGGATCTGTTTGTCGATGATGGCTACGTCTTCATGCGGACCACACGCGGCCCCAAGCGTGTTGATGTGATCTACCGCCGCATTGATGACGACTTCCTTGATCCGCTGGTATTCCGCTCGGATTCTTCACTTGGTGTAGCGGGGCTGTTATCTGTCTACCGCGCTGGCCGGGTCACACTATCGAATGCTATCGGTACCGGTGTTGCAGACGACAAGTCCATCTACCCGTTTGTGCCGGACATGATCCGTTTCTATTTGTCGGAACAGCCGATACTGAACAACGTGCCGACCTGGCAGTGCAGAAAAAAAGAAGATTTGCAGTACACCCTCGAGCATCTCGATCAACTCGTGGTCAAGGAGGTGCATGGCGCAGGTGGCTACGGCATGCTGGTGGGCCCCGCATCGACACGTCCAGAGATTGAAGATTTTCGGCAGCGACTCATCGCCAAGCCCGATGGCTATATCGCTCAGCCAACGCTCGCACTATCCGTTTGCCCAACCTATGTTGGATCGGGGATCGCGCCACGCCATATCGATCTGCGTCCGTTTGTGTTGTCGGGCAAGACCGTCACCATGGTGCCGGGCGGTCTTACCCGAGTGGCACTGAAAGAAGGCTCGCTGGTCGTCAATTCTTCGCAGGGTGGCGGTACCAAAGATACCTGGGTATTGGAGCGATGACATGCTAAGTCGCACAGCAGACCATTTGTTCTGGATGGCACGCTACACCGAGCGCGCAGACAATCGTGCTCGCGCGATTGCGGCGCAGGCTAACGTGAGCAAAGCGAACGTTAAGGGCGTAAAGCCCGGCCGAAGCCAAAACACTGCCGGCGGTGTTTGCTGCGCGCTTGAATGTCAAGGCAATAGCCCATGTTAAGTCGTACAGCAGACCATTTGTTCTGGATGGCACGCTATACCGAGCGCGCAGAGAACACCGCGCGAATGCTCGACGTGAACATTCAAACGCAATTGCTGCCGCAGTCAGTCGAAGCTGCGGAACAAAGCTGGCGCGCTTTACTCGGCATTTCTGAGCTATTGCCCGCATTCGACGCTAAGTACGGCATCCTCAGCCGTAAAGATGTGCTCGACTTCATGGTGTGCGATCCGATGAATCCTTCATCGATCGTGTCTTGTCTGACAAGTGCGCGCGAAAACGCGCGCGCGGTGCGCGGCACACTCACCACCGAAGTGTGGGAAACACAAAACACCACCTGGCTGGAAATGGCCAGCTTGCTGAAAGACGGCATGCTGGACCGCGATCCCTCGGAATTTTTCGAGTGGGTCAAACATCGCTCGCATCTGTCGCGAGGCGTGACGATTGGCACCATGCTGAAAGATGAAGCGTTTTATTTCATTCGACTAGGCACCTTTCTTGAGCGTGCAGACAATACGGCGCGGCTACTAGATGTAAAGTTTCACGGTGCCGATGGCGAGCAACTGACGGCCAGCGAGATGGATTACTACCACTGGGCTGCTGTGCTGCGTTCGGTGTCAGCGTTCGAAACTTATCGCAAGACGTATCGCGACGTGATCACGCCCGAGCGCGTCGCAGAGCTACTCATCTTGCGCGGTGAGATGCCGCGCTCATTAATGGCTTGCTTGACGGAGGTCGTGAATAATCTGGAGCAGGTGCGCAATGATGTGTCACGCGAGACCGAGCGTTTTGCAGGGCGTTTACACGCAGGCTTACGCTTCAATAGCATCGACGACATCATGCAGCGCGGCCTTCACGACTACTTGACCGAGTTTCTCGAGCAAGTGTACGAGCTGGGTAACCGAGTCAGCCACGACTTTCTGGTACCCTTGGCGGCATGAGTTTTGTCACGCTATCGATACATCATGAGACGGTGTATCGCTATGAATCACCGGCGGTGTACTCGATACAGCGCTTGCATATGACGCCCCGCGCCGAGCCGCTGCAGCGCACGCTGGACTGGACCATCACCACACCAGGTAAACGACGTCAAACGCATAACGCATTTGGCAATGCCAGCGACATCGTCACGCTATGCACGCCGCTTAGAGAGGTACGTATCACGGCGGTGGGTCATGTAGAAATACAAGCGCCAACGCAAGGCCGCATACGTGAAAAAATGAGTTTGCAGCTACCTGTGTTCACGGTGCCAACGCGCCTGACCGAGCCCACCGAGGCCGTACGCGCCTTCGCCGCTCGGGCTTTGAGCGGTACGAGCGCAAGCACCTCTCAAGCACTTGCGCTGGCTGCAGCGATCTGCGATGCCGTGGGCTATCAATCAGGTGCGACCGCCATTTCGAGTAGCGCTGATGACGCGCTCCGGCTTGGGCTCGGTGTGTGCCAAGATCATGCGCATCTATTCATCGCCTGCTGCCATAGCGTCAGCCTGCCGGTGCGCTACGTCTCAGGCTATATTTATCCCGGAGAGGTTGAGCACAGCGCAAGCCATGCCTGGGTCGATGTCTGGGTCGAGGATGCGGACTACAGCGGCTGGGTCAGTATTGATGTCACGCACGCGTGTTTGCAGACCGCCGATTACTGCCGGCTTGCGGTGGGCCGAGATTATGAATCAGTAGCGCCGGTGCGCGGCATGCGGCGCGGCGGCAGTGATGAGCAGATGACGGTACATGTCGACGTCACCCTAAGAAAGTGAGTATGTGAAATGACCTATTGCGTCGCTATGCGTCTGAACGCCGGGCTGGTATTTTTATCAGACTCACGCACCAATGCCGGTGTTGACCATATTGGCACCTTTCGCAAGCTATCAGTTTTCGAAAATCCGGGCGATCGGATGATGGTACTGATGACAGCAGGTAACCTGTCCATTTCTCAGTCGATCCGGCAGACCGTTGCGGAACATTTGTCCGCCGATGGCACCAGCATCTGGAGCGCTACATCCATGTATGAAGCGGCGCAGATTGTTGGTGATGCGATCCGTACGGTGCATAAGCGTGATGCCAAGTCACTCGAGCAATTCGGCATCGACTTCAATGTCAGCATGATTTTCGGTGGGCAGATCAAAGGCGAGCGCTGCCGTCTGTTCCAGATGTACGCCGCAGGTAATTTCATCGAGTCTCACGACGAAAACCCCTATTTCCAGATTGGCGAAGCAAAATACGGCAAGCCGATTATTGATCGGGTGATCACACCCACCACACCGCTTGATGAAGCCGCCAAGTGCGCGCTGGTATCGATGGATTCAACACTGCGCTCGAATATCTCGGTGGGCTTCCCGCTGGATTTGCTGGTGTATGAAAAAGATGCCTTATCCGTTGGCCGCTTCGTAACAGTCGATGAGCGCAATCAGTATTTTCAAATGATCCGTTCGACTTGGGGCCAGCAGTTGAAGCAGGTATTTGAAGGTATCCCTGACCCGGTGTGGAATGCTGCGCTGAATACCGAGGCCAACGTATTGTCGAGTGCGGCCAATCACAATCAGCCCGTTCGTGTGCAGCCGCCGAATAGCGTGACCAAGGGTGAATTAAAGACAACGCAGCTACAAACCCTGGCACAACAAGATCAGCGCGGTCAGCCGCAGTAACGGCAACTGTAGTGCAGCGTGGTTCGGTGCAACTAGAGGTATGGCTGTAGGTGTACCTGAAGGCATGGCTTAAGCTATGGAATTAGCCGCGCGCTTCAGTAAAGTACAACTCTACGCTCTAACCGCGGCGGGTCAGATGACGATCGTTTGCGCCTCGTCGCCCTGACGTTCGCGAATGGTGCCGATGCGGTACACCGTCTCACCGAGTCGCTTCAACCCAGCCTCTGCGGTATCTGCGTTCTGTTTCGACACAATCACGGTCATGCCGATACCGCAGTTAAAAACACGATGCATTTCATCATCGGCGACACCGCCGTATTGCTGAAGCCAGGAGAATAAAGGCGGCATGGTCCACGCGTCGCGCTGCAACTCGGCGGTGAGATGCGGTTGTAATACACGCGGAATGTTTTCGACCAGGCCACCGCCAGTGATGTGTACCAGGCCGTGAACATCCAGTGTGTTCATCAGCGATAGCAAGGGCTTGACATAGATACGCGTCGGCGCGAGCAAGACATCAGCGAGCGGTCGGCCATGAAAATCAGCGCTCAAGTCAGGCTTGGCTACCTCGAGAATTTTACGTACCAACGAATAACCATTCGAATGCGCACCGGACGAGGCTAGCCCCAACACCACATCACCTGGCGTAATTTTGCTGCCGTCGATGATCTTTGATTTTTCAACGGCACCGACGGCGAAACCAGCAAGGTCATACTCACCGTCCGGATACATGCTCGGCATCTCGGCGGTTTCGCCACCAATCAGTGCGCAGCCGGCCTGTTCGCAGCCTTGGGCAATGCCTTTGATGACGTCGGTCGCAGCCGCCACATCCAGCCGCCCACAGGCAAAATAGTCAAGGAAGAACAGCGGCTCGGCGCCCTGCACCAGAATATCGTTGACACTCATCGCGACCAGATCGATGCCCACGGTGTCATGGCGATTGAGATGAAACGCCAGCTTCAGCTTGGTGCCCACACCATCCGTACCCGCCACCAGCACGGGTTCTTTGAACTTCTTGCTCACCTCGAATAGCGCGCCGAAGCCGCCGATACCCGCGAGCACTCCCTCGCGCATGGTGCGCTTGGCAAAGGGTTTGATCGCTTCAACCAGCGCATCGCCAGCATCAATATCAACACCGGCGTCGCGGTACGAGAGTGAAACCTGGGAAGGGGAAGACATAAAAGGATAGGCGGGATAGGCTGAGGAAACGGTAGAATCAGTGCTTGCCCTGATGACAAGACCTACGGGGCTCCTCATTTTATCAAACCAGCCCCGCCAATCGCGCTAATGAACCCCCTGATCGGGCCCGAATCCCGCCAAAATCTGCTGTGGTTGTCGATCAGTCTTGGGTTTCTTGCCCTGCTGTGGCTGCTGACCCCGGTGCTGACGCCGTTTGTGGCGGCGTTCATCATTGGCTATGTGCTGAATCCGGGTGTCGACTGGATGCACCAGCGTGGCTTGCCAAGGGTCGTCGCGGTACTGCTGGCCATGCTGTCGGTGTTCGTTGTGGTCACGGCACTGGCGCTTATCGTGCTGCCCATCCTGGCAGAAGAGCTACCTGTATTACGCGAGCGGCTGCCGGCCCTGTTGTCGCGCATAGACGCGGCTTTCGGTCCGACACTACGGCAATGGGGTGTCGGTGGCCGACTCGACCTGATCGCGCTTCAGAAAGCTATCGCCGCCAAGCTCGCCGCGGGTGACGGCTCGGCAACGGCTTTGCTGAACTGGCTACGTATCGGCGGCAGCGCATTGATCGCCTGGGTCGGTACGCTGTTTCTGATTCCTATTGTTCTGTTCTACCTGCTGCTGGATTGGCATCGCGTGATCCGACGCGTCAGCGAGACCGTACCGCGACGATGGTCAGTGCTCGTCGCCGAGATGGCGGTAGAGACTGATACTTTGCTGGCGCAGTATCTGCGCGGACAATTACTGGTGATGTTCTTGTTGGCAGCGTATTACTCCAGCGCGCTGACGCTGGCGGGCTTCGATGTCGCGCTGCCGGTGGGTATGCTGACAGGCCTGCTGGTGTTTATTCCGTATGTGGGCTTTGGTCTTGGATTAGTACTCGCCGTCATCGCCGCTCTATTACAGTTTGAAGCTTGGGAAGGCTTGATGGCGGTCGCCGTGATTTACGGCGTTGGTCAGTTTCTGGAGAGTTTCCTGCTCACTCCGCGCCTGGTAGGCGAGCGTATCGGCTTGCATCCATTGGTCGTGATCTTTGCGCTGCTGGCGTTCGGCCAGCTGTTTGGGTTTGTAGGTGTGCTGTTGGCATTACCCGCGTCGGCGATTCTGTCGGTTGCTTTTGGGCGTTTGCGGCGTCACTACCTGAGCAGTCATTTTTATAATCAGCCATGAAGCAATTACTGCTCGATTGGGGCGCAATACGACCGCAGACACTGGACAGCTTTGTAGTCGGTAGAAATCAGGAGCTGGCGTCGCTACTGCGTCAGATTTCCCAAACAGCTGCCGGCAGTTCAAGCACCCAGCAATTACTGATCTGGGGCGAAGCCGGCGCCGGCAAATCGCATCTGCTGCACGCGCTTGGCGCGCATACTGGTGCAATGCTGCTGACACCATCCAGCCCGCCCGAGCGTTTGCTTTGGTCGGCGGACCATCGGCTTTATCTGGTTGATAATTGCGATCAGCTGGATCCCGCGCAACAGCAAGCGCTGTTCCATCTGATTAATCAGGTACGTGAAAACGGTAGCGTGCTGATTCTCAGCGCAAGACACGCGCCGCTGCAATTAGCACTACGCGAGGACCTTCGTACCCGGCTGGGCTGGGGCTTGGTGTACCAGGCTCATGGTTTGTCGGATGAGGAAAAAGTCGACGCACTCAGTAAATCTGCAGCAGCGCGCGGCTTGTCACTGTCCGCAGGTGTGGTGCCTTACCTGCTGACGCATTTTCGGCGCGACATGCAATCACTATCGACCATGCTTGACGCGCTTGATCGCTACTCACTTGAGACACAGCGCCCGATTACGCTGCCGCTGCTTCGCGAGCTTCTGCAAACCAGCGACTACACGACTGAGCCATGAACCTCACGCTATTTGATCTTGATAACACCTTGCTTCCGATCGATTCCGACTACGAGTGGGGACAATTCTTGTGTCGGGTGGGAGCGGTTGAGCGGGAAGCATTTACGGCGCGTAATGACGCGTTTTATCAGCAATATGTCGCCGGAACACTTGATCCGGTGGCGTACCTGGAGTTCGCTTTCGGCACGCTGAAACGCTTTCCACGCACGCAGCTGGATCTTTGGCACCAACAATTCATGCAGGACGTCATACAGCCTGCTATCCACAACAATGCGCGTGATTTGGTGGAATCACATCGTCAACAAGGCGATCTGATGGTAATCATCACGGCGACCAATCGCTTTGTTACCGGACCAATCGCGCAGGCTTTCGGTGTCGAGCATCTGATCGCGGCCGAACCCGAGCTCGGCCCGGACGGCGAGATTACCGGACGATTAATCGGCAACCCACCATTTGGCGCTGGTAAAGTCACGAATCTTCAGCAATGGCTAGGCTCACTCGGCAAAACACTCAGCGATTTTGAGCGCAGCACTTTTTATAGCGACTCGCAAAATGATATCCCGCTACTGTCTGCGGTAACCCACCCGGTTGCAACCAATCCGAATGCCGCTTTGGCACGCCATGCCGAGCAATGTGGCTGGCCGATGATGCAGCTTTTTCCGGCAGAGACATGATCAGAAAATTGATTCGTCGCATCCTTGGTGCCGGGTCTGACAGCCCCGGCAAGGTCAAGCCCAAGGTCTACGAGAAATCAGCGCACGGTATCGCGCTGAATGATGTCTCGCCGAATGCGATACGGGTCACTCAGACCTTGCAAGACGCCGGGTTCAAGGCCTTTATCGTCGGCGGCGCAGTACGTGATCTGCTACTGGGATTTCGCCCAAAAGATTTCGATGTCGCGACTAATGCGACGCCGGAAGAGGTTAAGCGATTATTCCGGCGTGCCTTCATCATTGGCCGGCGATTTCAGATCGTGCACGTGATGTTCGGCCAGGATCTGATCGAGGTCACTACCTTTCGCGGCGCATCAACCGACGAAGCACCCAAAGACGCGCACGGCCGCGTACTGCGTGATAACACCTTTGGTGAGCAGCATGAAGATGCCGAGCGCCGCGACTTCACGGTAAATGCCATGTACTACGACCCGGCGCGTGAGCAGGTACTGGACTACCACGGCGGCATGAAAGATATTCGCAGCAAGACCATGCGTATTATCGGCCTGCCGGAGTCGCGCTATCGCGAAGACCCGGTGCGGATGCTGCGCGTGGTGCGTTTCTCGGCCAAACTCGGATTCGCCATCGCTGCACCGACGCGTTCACCGATCAAGGTGATGGCGCCGCTGATCAATAACGTGCCGGCAGCACGTGTATTCGATGAAATGCTCAAGCTGCTCATGAGTGGCCACGCGATGGCCTGCTTGCAGCAATTACGCAAGCAGGGGCTGCATCATGGCCTGCTACCCTTGCTCGACGTGGTGCTGGAGCAGCCACTCGGTGAGCGGTTTGTAACGCTTGCGCTGCGCAACACAGATGAGCGCGTGCGCGAGGGTAAGCCGGTGTCACCTGGCTTCTTGTTTGCGTCGCTGCTATGGCATCAAGTGCTGGAACGATGGAATGCCTACAAAGCTGCCGGTGAGGCGCCGATTCCAGCGCTGCATTTGGCTGCTGATGATGTACTTGATGGTCAAACTGAGCAGTTGGCGATTCAGCGTCGCATTGCCACCGATATGCGCGACATTTGGGCGATGCAGCCGCGCTTCGATCGGCGTATCGGTAAGTCGCCTTACAAACTACTTGAGCACCCCCGGCTACGCGCTGGCTACGATTTTTTACTGCTGCGCTGCGCCTCTGGTGAGATTGAATCCGAGTTGGGTGAGTGGTGGACAGATTTCATGGCCGCTGACGGTCCTAAGCGTGAAGTGCTGCTATCACGCAAGCCGGTAGAAACTGATCAGCCTGCCGGCAAGCGGCGCCGGCGTCGCGGTGGTCGGGGGCGAGCAAAAGCCGGCTCAGAGAGCAGCAATGGGTCTTCCGCCAAAGGCCATCAGGAATGAGCCAAGGGGTACATGCCTATGTTGGCCTGGGCGCGAATTTAGGCGATGCTGCGGCATCGGTACGCAGCGCTATTCAGCTGCTCAGTGAGCTGCCCGACACCCGGCTTGTCCGCTGCTCGTCGCTTTACCGTAGCGCACCGATTGATGCAACCGGGGATGACTTTGTCAATGCCGCTGTGCAGCTAGACACGACGCTGGACGCGCACCAACTGCTGCGGGAGCTACAGCGCATCGAGCTAGATTTTGGTCGAGCGAGACCTTTTCGCAATGCGCCGCGCACGCTCGACCTGGACCTACTCGTGTTTGGCCAATCCATCATTCAGGACAGCGCGCTCGAGGTACCTCACCCGCGCATGGGCAACCGTGCGTTTGTGCTGCTACCGCTGCATGAGCTGAATCCGCACTTGGCAATCCCGGGTCTGGGGCAGATCGAACCACTACTGGCACATGTGCGTGATCAGCCGATTGAAAAATTAATATCGGTGCTCTGACTACCTTTAGCGATATACCGGTTTGGGGATAGTACTTGCGGGTGGTGATTGCGGGTGGTGATTGCGGGTGGTGATTGCAGGCAGTACTTGCAGATAGTGGTTGCAGATAGTGGTTGCAGATAGTGGTTGCAGATAGTGGTTGCAGATAGTGGTTACGGGTAGCGGTTGTGGTTAACGAGTACGCCAGGCATGTCGTATCATCGATCTCTATGAGTTTGTCAAAATACCGATATATCGTTGTGGAGGGGCCGATTGGTGTCGGCAAGACGAGTCTTGCGCGTCGTATCGCCACTGAGACCGGCGCGCAGCCGCTGCTTGAGCAGCCACAGGAAAATCCTTTTCTGGAGCGCTTCTACCGCGACTCAACCCGCTACGCGCTGCCAACGCAAATGTTCTTTTTGTTCCAGCGTATGCACCAGCTTCGCGACTTGGCGCAAACAGATTTGTTTTCGGCGCCGGTAGTATCCGACTTCCTGCTGGAAAAAGACCCAATTTTTGCAACACTGACGCTGGCAGATGATGAGCTGAATCTATACCGTCAGATGTTCGATCATCTGACCCAGCAATCACCACGCCCGGATTTAGTGATTTATTTGCAGGCCGCGCCATCAACGCTGGCAGAGCGTATCCGTCGCCGGGGTATCCCGATGGAATCAGGCATATCGGAATCTTATCTGCAGCGCTTATGCGAAAGCTATAGCCGCTTCTTTCATCACTACGATACGTCGCCTTTATTGATAGTGAATGCCGAACATCTCAACCCGATCGAGCGCAGCGATGATTTTGCGCTGCTGCTAGAGCGTATCGCCGGCATGCGCGGTAAGCGCGAATTCTTCAACCGTGGAGAGTAGTCATGTCGAATGCTGCTGGCTCAGCACTACCTAAAGTCACGCTCACCCTGCTAGAGAAAATGCGCGTCAGCGGTGAAAAAATCGCCATGCTGACTTGCTATGACGCCAGCTTTGCGGCGCTGATGGACCAGTGCGGTGTCGATGCCTTGCTGGTTGGTGATTCCATGGGCATGGTGGTGCAAGGACACGCTACAACTTTACCCGTCACACTCGATCACATTGCGTACCACACCGACTGCGTGGCACGTGGCACGCGGCGGCCATTATTGATTGCTGATATGCCGTTTGGTAGCTATCACAGCGCGCAGCAAGCATTGGATAGCGCTACGGTGCTGATGCGCGCCGGCGCTGAAATGGTAAAACTTGAAGGTGGCGCCTGGTTGCAAGCGACGGTGAGGATGCTGGTTGAGCGCGGTATTCCGGTCTGTGCGCATCTCGGCCTGACGCCGCAGTCGGTACATCAACTCGGTGGTTTCCGGGTGCAGGCACGCAGCGAAGCAGACGCGCAACAGCTGATCGCAGACGCGCTCGCATTGCAAAGTGCCGGCGCCGCCATGCTGGTACTGGAGGCGATACCCGCCAAGTTAGCCGCCGAGGTAAGCTCGACGTTGTCGATACCCACCATCGGTATTGGTGCTGGCGTGGATTGCTCAGGCCAGGTACTGGTGATGCACGATATGCTGGGCGCGTTCCCGGGGCGTCGCCCGAAATTTGTGCGCGACTTCATGCATGGACAAACCAGCGTCGCAGCCGCAATCCGCGCCTATGTTGACGCAGTCAAGCAAGGAAGCTTCCCCTCCGCAGAGCATAGTTTTTAATCATAGTTTTTAATTCGAGACGTAATCAGCGCTGGTACTGGGCGAGCGAGCCTCTTAACTGCGGCATCAACTCGTCTGCCGCGCTTACCGACATGCCCAGGTCTCTCACCAGACCATCGTCCAAGCTGTAGACCCAGCCGTGTATGGTCAGATCCTGGCCACGCTCCCACGCATCCTGCACTATCGTCGTCTGACACACATTGACAACTTGCTCGATCACGTTGAGCTCGCATAAGCGATTATGCCGCTCCGTATCGGGCATGGCTGCTGGGAGAAGATGCGCATGCTTATGAAAAACATCTTGCACATGCCGTAACCAGTTATCGGCAAGGCCGACGCGCTTACCTTCCATCGCACAATGCACGCCCGAGCAACCGTAATGTCCCACAACCATTACGTGCTTTACACCGAGTAGATCAATCGCGAACTGAAGCACCGACAAGCTATTCAAGTCGGTATGCACTACCACATTCGCCACATTTCTATGAACAAAAAGCTCGCCGGGATCCAGCCCCACTATTGAGTTAGCAGGCACCCGGCTGTCAGAGCAACCGATCCAAAGATACTCTGGCGCTTGCTGCGATACCAAGTTGCTAAAAAATTGAGGGTCTTGCTCAAGCATGGACGCAGCCCATTGCCGATTGTTTTCTACTAGCTGGCCGAGCGCCTTGTCGAACGGATTTTTGGTCGCCATATCTTTCCTGATTTAAATTTTTAGAGCTTGTCAGTGAGTATGCCTGAAAAACACCGCCGACCCTACCTCATTGCTTTCTGTTCGATCAGCTATCGATATCACTTATTTCACGCTCTCAGTTAAAACCTTTTTTGATATTCAAAAATTAAAATTCAAGGCAAGCAAAATTAGCTATTCGAAAAAAAACCTTAATAGCTATTCAATCGCAGCGCGAACTTCCTAAACTGAGATCGCGCTTGAAAATATTGAGCAAAACCAAACAGCATCGCTCAAAGTTCTAGGAAAAATCAAGCAGACATGTTTGCAGTCCTACCAATTAAGGAGAACTCCATGTTGATGACCACCGAAAAAGTCAGCTATGCAAAACGGCTCTCTGATGCACCCGCGCCAGCAGCCTGGCCCCGCCGCATGATGCAACAGGTTGATGTGAGTTACGACCCCAGATTCCGCACGCTCTGGACTTACATGAAGCCGATAGGTATCCCTTGCTTCAATCAAAACATGATTGAAGAGCTACACCATTTGTTTAGCGAGATGCACAGCCATCAAGGGCAGACGGTATGTGGGCATGAGTGGGTTCCGGTTGATTACTCCGTGATTGCCTCGCGGCGAGCGGAGATATTCAATCTTGGCGGCGACTTGAGGCTGTTCCTCAACTTGATTCGGGAAAAAGATCGCGAAGGTTTGCTCAATTATGCGATGTATTGTGTTGATGGCATCTATTCCAGGATTCGAGGCTATGAAGCCTCTACGGTAACAATCTCGCTCGTTCAGGGTGATGCGCTGGGCGGCGGCTTTGAATTCGCGCTGGCGAGCGATGTGATTATCGCCGAGGCTGGTACAAGGCTCGGCTTTCCTGAAATACTGTTTAACCTGTTTCCTGGTATGGGAGCGTATAGCTTTTTGGCTCGCCGTATCGGCCCACGTGAAGCCGAAACCATGCTCCTGAGTGGCAATATCTATACTGCAGAAAAGCTGGCTGAATTAGGCGTCGTTGATATCGTGGCGCCCGTGGGCGAAGGTGAGCGCACAGTAGAAAACTGGATCCGCAAGCATCATCACCAGCTCAATGGCATGCGTACTATCTATGACTGCCGCAAACATATCTGGCCGATAAGCTACCAGGAGCTCTCGGATATTGCGTCGATGTGGGTCGATGCCGCACTGAAAATTCAAGATAAAGACTTACGAATGATGAGCCGATTGCTCAAGGCGCAGACAGTTCAGCATGCCGGCTACCGCTACACCGAATCAACACAGCAATTTGAAGAGGACGAGCGAATCGCTGCTTAGGTTTGCCTTCCTAGGTTTGCTTTCTTAGGTTTGCTTTCTTAGACTTGCTTTCCTTAGCTTTACTTAGCTTTACTTAGCTTGCTTTCTTCGGCTTTCCTTTGATGAATTGCTTTACCGGGATAGCGCCCGCAGCCCTCTACACGCCTGAATCAGCCCTGGAACTCTTCCCAAGAATTACAGGGCTGATTGATTTTTATGCCTTTCTCATTTACACGTATCTGAAAGATACTGCAGTCTCAACACATGCAACAATACTTTAGCCTATGGGAAGTGCGCCGATCATCCGGGCTAATAAATAGAAATTCATGTCAATGCTTTCAATAATTTTTTGCTGATAATCAGATGCCTCAATCGATTGAATCAAGGCTTTTAGTTCAGCAAGATGATCATCATCCAGGCTCGCGTGCGATTGTGAAAAAGTAAAACCCCGTTCGATCGGGTGATCAATTGCCTGCGCTACTGATTGCGCTATCTTGGCGCCGTATCCTGCAGACGTAAGCTCAAGCACGTAAATCATACCCAGTACAGAATGTGGGTCAATGCGGTCGATCGCATAGTAGTTATAGGCAAGCATGGCTTGTACTGCCGAACTAGGGCGTTGTTTCGGTACATCACCCGAGGGATAGCCCAACTGATCAAGGTCGGTCAGCACCATCGACTCATGACCTCGCTCTTCTTGAATATGCTCATACAAATAATGTCGCAGCGATGAATGACAATCGGCACATCGGCCAGCTGCTGCAGCCATTAATGGGCAAAAATTTGAAACGATCGGATAGAGCTGCAGGATAAACTCGGTATAAGAAGCTTTTGAGTAATTACCGCTAAGCATAGATCGCAGCTGAGGTAGCGCCTCGATCTGAAGCCGATGCCGTTCGGTTGTTTCGTTCAGTAGGTTTTTCATTGATGAATATCTCCGGTGGGGTTATGGATATCCATCTTGTCTCGAGAGATTGCATACGCCTGATGGAACTGGGTCCTCTGTGGTGATCCGAGTACCATCAAGATGCTGTTAATCGCTGGCCACGTCGGCTCTGTTCATATAAAACTAATTCAGCCCGAAGTTGCTGAAAGTGCGACTCAAGCTGTCTGTGAATCTCCGCTTTTCTTGCCGACAGCTGCTCATCCGATAACTTCTCGAGATGGGTACAAAACGCCTTGAGTGCATCCGCACCGATACTGAGGGCGGCACCGCGCAAGGCATGAATAGATGAGGCGACATGACTAAAGTCAGATCGTTGCAAGCTTTTGCCCACGTTACCGATCAAGCGCTCGCCTTCATCGATAAACTCGGTAATGAGTTCGCTCACAAATTCCGGGTCTTGACTCATCGTCTCCAAGTTACCTAACTTTTTCTTATCCAAAACACAGCTGTTTACAGATATATTCGCCAACGCATCATTGTTCATCATGCCGGATATAACGTTATCTGTTGTGTGATTGGATAGGGCCGTATTCACTAGCTCTGGCAAGCTTTTGGAAGTACCTAATGTTGGATCGACTATGAGTGGATTACCCGTTGGTGGATTACTGGTTGCTGTACTTTCTGTTGTTGAATTACCTGTTGCCGGATGACCGACTGCCAAATTGCGAGCGACTAGCTGACTGGCTTCCGTTTTACCTTTTGCTACAGCCGATTTGTTTAATGCGAATTCGGCATCATCTTGCTTCGTATGATCACGACGCTGCTCAACCAAATCATCAAGCGTTTTCAAAAACTTTGCGACCTCGATTGGCTTTGAGATAAAAGCATCTGCACCGGCGTCGAAACTCTCTTGGCGCGCATCTTGGGTCACGCTTGCCGAGAAAATGATGATAGGCGTCTTGGCGACAATACCGCCCATCATTCTGCAAAAACGAACGACCTCGGTGCCCGGCAGTTTCGGCATATTCATATCGATCACCATGGCATCGAAATGACGCGTGGTGATGATATCCAGCGCCTCTTCGCCATCATTTGCCAGTACGCAGCGATGCCCAGCACGTTGTAATATTTTTTGTAAAACTTTACGGTTTGTTGGATTATCTTCAACGACTAATATCGATAAGCCATCATCATGCTGACCGAGGCTATCTGATGTCTCTTCAAAAACAAAAGAATTACCAGTGCCAACCGCGGGCACGACTACTGACGATGAGTGACGCAATCTAGCCTCAGGTATAAGTGCGGCTGATTGCGCATGAAGTAAATGCCGCAGGTGATCCAGGCTAAATAACAAAGGCAGCACAGTAAAAAATCCTAGCTGCTCCGCAAGGCAGTTTGCCTCATCGATCGATAAGTCGGCAGTTGGCACCATAACCAAGATCAATGAGCCATCACTGTCGTACTGTACGAGCCGCCGAACCGCTTCAGCCATCCAAGTACGGAGAGACTGCGTATCGCCGTGGCCGGCCTTCGAAACACGCAAAAAGATCATGGAGATCGGTGCGCCATGTAACTTCGCATGCGTCAGTACCGACTCAGCCTCATCCAGATCGCGAACGGTTCGTGGCAGTACTTTTCCCAGAAAAGCCAAATCTTTGGCGAGACGCCAGCAAGCACCTTCAGGGTCGATAATCATGCTCGGTGCGCGGCTGAGCAGGCAGGTATCGTCAATTGCCAAAACCCGACCAAACGGAAGCTCAAACCAAAACTCGGTACCCACGCCGGGACGGCTCCGTAAGCCAATGCGTCCACCCATCAGCTCAACCAGCTGCTTGCATATCGTTGTTCCTAACCCGGTACCGCCATATTTCCTGGCAGTGGCGCTGTCTGCCTGCGTGAAACTCTCAAAGATTTGGCCTTGTACCGGCTCCGGTATGCCGATACCCGTATCTTCAATCGCAAAAGATAGCTCGGCACCCTCGGCACGCAAGGTGTGTAGGCGAACCCTGAGAGCAATCGTGCCTTGCTCGGTGAACTTGACTGCATTCCCCAGCAAGTTAATCAGTATTTGCCGAAGGTGGTGGGGATCACCACGCACTACGGGAGGCACATGACAATCAATCTGCCGTATCAAGCGCACCGCTTTGGGGTCTATTCGATAGCTAAATACTGTCAGTATGTTTTCTATGAGCGCGTAAAGATCAAACTCTACTTGCTCGACACCCATTTTGCCGGCTTCTATTTTTGAGAAATCAAGCACATCTTCAATCTGGGAGAGCATGAGCTGCGAGGTCGTTGTCATGCAATCAAGCATGTCGCGCTGTTCGCGATCGATCTTGGTACTTTTTAATAAATCGACCATACCGATGATCGCATTCAACGGTGTACGCAACACATGGCTTACTGCACAGATGAACTGGCG
The DNA here is from genome assembly GCA_016868055.1 of Betaproteobacteria bacterium. GTDB lineage: Bacteria > Pseudomonadota > Gammaproteobacteria > Burkholderiales > Burkholderiaceae_D > Pernthalerella. The sequence goes on along the minus strand of VGHX01000010.1, from coordinate 24,588 downwards.
CTTTGCCAGGTTGGCGCTATTGGCCTGGTCTAATGCAGCAAATAAACGGCCGACCAGCAGATTGAAGTACATCGAAATCAGCAGCGTGCCAAGCCATAGGCCTATAGAAAAATTTTTTTCTGCAGACCAGTAGGGCTCTACCCAAATAACAATACCGAACCCGACTTGGGTAAACAGTAGCGATATCAGTAAATATTTTTGCCCGAAACGAAAGCCATTACCAATAATTATCCAGAGATACAGGAAGTACAGCGGCGCAGCGTGTACACCACCGACAGTGAGCAATAGCGTCAGGGCGCCGGTATCTAACAGAATGGCGAATGCGCGGCGGATCGGTACCTCAGTCGGCTTGAGCAAAATACTCACGCAAATCGATACGGAGGCAAACAAGAAAAAAGCGACCACCAGCCAGAGATCGATACTCAGCCTGGGAGTCGCCATCTTGATCGAGTCGCTGATGTACTCGAAGTAGTACATCAGCATAGCGCCGATCAAAATCCTTACAATGGACTGCTCGAGCTCGCTATTTCGTCGGCCCTTATGGTAGAGCAGCACTGCTTGCCATAAGCGCTGCAGCGGCTTGTTCAGCACAGACAGCGCATTCGCTTCTTGCATCACCATGGTTGAGACCTAAGATGACTGAGGAAGCGGCGAGTCTAGCGCTCGAGGTCAGGAATCTCGCGTTGTAATTGAAATGTGCACATCTGTATGCAGATTGCGCAACACGGCGAGTCGGGTTCTCGCTTATTCGAAGAATTCCTTGACCTTATCCATCCAACTCTTGCTCTGCGGGCTATGCTTGGCGCCACCCTCGGTGGTGAGTTGATCAAAGTCACGCAGTAATTCTTTTTGACGGTCGGTTAGCTTGACTGGCGTCTCGACCACAACGTGGCAGAACAGATCGCCGGGGAATCCGGAGCGAACGCCTTTAATACCTTTACTGCGCAAGCGGAAAGTTTTACCGCTTTGAGTACCTTCAGGCACGCTGAACGACACTTTACCCGACAGCGTCGGCACCTCGATCTCACCACCGAGCGCTGCCTTGGCAAATGAGATCGGCATCTCGCAGTGCAGGTCATCACCATCACGCTGAAACACGCCGTGCTGCTTGATGTGAATTTCAACGTACAAGTCGCCCGGTGGGCCGCCGTTCATGCCAGGCTCGCCATTGCCGGTGGAGCGAATCCGCATGCCGTCATCAATACCCGCCGGAATTTTGACTTCCAGGGTTTTATTACGTTTAACCCGGCCCGAACCACTACACGGATTACAAGGATCAGGGATCACCTTGCCGGAACCATGACACTTCGGACAGGTCTGCTGAATGCTGAAGAAACCTTGCTGCATACGCACCTGGCCATGACCACCGCAAGTAGCGCACGTGGTGGGTGAGGTACCCGGTTTTGCGCCAGAGCCGTGACAGGTCTCACACTCATCCCATGACGGCACCCGGATCGTCGTCTCGAAACCATTCGCTGCTTGTTCGAGTGTGATGTCAAGGTTGTAGCGAAGATCAGCGCCGCGATACACCTGCGGGCCACCGCGCTGGCGTCCGCCACCACCAAAGATATCGCCGAATATGTCGCCGAAGGCATCAGAAAAACCACCACCAAAGCCCGCACCCGCGCCGCCGGCACCGCCCACGTTGGGGTCTACACCGGCGTGACCAAAGCGGTCATAGGCTTCTCGCTTTTGCGGATCAGACAGCATCTCGTAGGCCTCTTTCGCCTCTTTGAATTTGTCTTCTGCCTGCTTGCTATCCGGGTTGCGATCCGGATGGTATTTCATGGCGAGCTTGCGATAGGCCTTTTTGATTTCTTCGTCCGAAGCGTTCTTCGCTACACCGAGCGTTTCGTAAAAATCGCGTTTTGCCATGGTTGAATATCCTGACTACGATCGAACAGGGCGGACCCTATCCAAGCAAAAAACCGGGCGGAACAAAACGCCCCGACCCGGCATAAGCAACACAGCCTCGCTGCGCGCAGTGGTAATTACTTGTCCTTCACTTCCTTGAAGTCGGCATCGACCACATCGTCTTGTGCGGCTTTCGCGCCAGCACCTGCAGTAGCCGTTTCAGGCGAAGCAGCACCTGCACCCGCCGCCGCTTGCTGCGCCTGCATATCGGCATACATTTTTTCGCCGAGTTTTTGTGCCGCCGTCGACAAGGCCTCGATCTTGGCATCAATCGCCGCCTTATCGGTACCCTTCAAGGTCTCTTCCAGCTCTTTGATCGCTGCCTCAATCTTTTCTTTTTCACCCGACTCCAGCTTATCGCCATGCTCGGTGAGCGCTTTTTTGGTTGAGTGCACCAGCGCATCACCTTGATTATGCGACTCGGCTAATTCCTTCAAGCGGTGATCTTCGGCAGCATTGGCCTCGGCGTCACGCACCATGCGTTGGATCTCGTCCTCAGTCAGGCCGGAATTTGCCTTGATGGTGATTTTGTTCTCCTTGCCAGTCGCCTTGTCTTTAGCGGACACATGCAAGATACCGTTGGCGTCGATATCGAAGGTCACTTCGATCTGAGGCATGCCACGCTGTGACGGTGGAATACCTTCAAGGTTGAATTCACCCAGCGCCTTGTTACCCGAAGCCATTTCGCGCTCGCCCTGGTACACCTTAATGGTCACGGCTGGCTGGTTATCTTCAGCAGTGGAGAACACCTGACTGAACTTGGTCGGAATCGTGGTGTTCTTCTTGATCATCTTGGTCATCACGCCACCCAGCGTCTCGATACCGAGCGACAGTGGTGTCACATCCAGAAGCAGCAAGTCTTTACGATCACCTGACAGCACCGCACCTTGAATCGCAGCACCAACCGCCACTGCCTCGTCAGGGTTCACGTCTTTGCGCGGCTCTTTACCGAAGAACTCTTTGACCTTCTCTTGAACTTTCGGCATACGGCTCTGACCACCGACCAAAATCACATCGTCGATGTCAGCCACCTTGACACCAGCGTCGTTGATCGCGATGCGGCAAGGCTCGATGGTGTTCGAAATCAAGTCCTCGACCAATGACTCCAACTTGGCGCGCGTGATCTTCAGCGTCAAGTGCACCGGCGCGCCGTTCGCCATTGCGATGTAGGGCTCGTTGATTTCAGTTTGCTGCGACGATGAAAGCTCGATCTTGGCACGCTCAGCGGATGCCTTGATACGCTGTAGCGCGATCGGGTCTTTCGCCAGATCAAGGCCATTGATCTTTTTGAACTCTTCAATAATGTGATCGATCAGACGCTGATCAAAATCTTCACCACCCAGGAAGGTGTCACCGTTGGTGGAGAGCACTTCGAACTGCATCTCACCGTCCACATCAGCGATCTCGATGATGGATACGTCAAAGGTGCCGCCACCAAGGTCATAGACCGCGATCTTGCGATCGCCCTTGCCTGATTTGTCTAGGCCGAATGCGAGCGCTGCGGCGGTGGGCTCGTTGATGATGCGCTTCACATCCAGACCGGCAATACGACCAGCATCTTTGGTTGCCTGGCGCTGCGCATCGTTGAAGTAAGCCGGTACCGTGATAACGGCCTCGGTGACTTCTTCGCCGAGATAATCTTCGGCAGTTTTTTTCATTTTGCGCAGAACTTCTGCGGAGACCTGCGGAGGCGCCAGGCGCTTGTCACGCGCCAACACCCACGCGTCACCGTTATCGGCCTTCACGATTTCATAAGGCATCAGGCCGATGTCTTTCTGCACTTCCTTTTCTTCAAACTTGCGACCAATCAAGCGCTTGACCGCAAACAGGGTATTCGTTGGGTTAGTGACCGCCTGTCGCTTGGCGGGTGCGCCGACCAAAATCTCGCCGTCGTCTTGGTACGCAATGATGGAGGGCGTGGTGCGCGCACCCTCGGAGTTCTCGATCACTTTCGGCTGATTGCCCTCCATGATCGCGACACAGGAGTTGGTAGTCCCGAGGTCAATGCCGATGACTTTACTCATGATGAAAATTCCTTATGAATCTGAAACAGTTTAGATACTGAGTATGTTCTGATATGCGGTAGGCACATTACTTTTCAAGCAGCCTGCGACACGGTCACAAGTGCCGGACGCAGCAAACGATCAGAAATCATGTAGCCCTTCTGCAGCACGCTAACAATCGTGTTGGCCTCCTGCTCCGCCGGCACCATTGAAATCGCCTGATGCTTCATCGGATCGAGTTTCTCGCCCGGCTGCGGGTTCACCTCGACCAGACGATGCTTGTCAAACGCCGCGACCAATTGCTTGAGGGTCATATCGACGCCCTCTTTCAGGGAATCGATCGATGGCGTCTCTACCTTCAGCGCCATCTCGAGGCTGTCTCTCACCGGCAGCAAGGACTCGGCAAACGACTCGATCGCAAACTTGTGCGCCTTCGCAATATCTTCTTGCGCACGACGCCGGGTATTGTCGGCTTCTGCTTTGGCACGCAGATACGCGTCTTTCATCTCGGCCAGCTTGCTCTGCGCCTCAATCAGCTGCGCTGTCAGCAAGCCTCCCACGCCAAGACTCTCGTCATGCAAACCAGCCGCCTCCGGCGCACCATGCGCCGCATGGGTTGGTTCTGAGGCCGACTCGGGCACCGGCTGGGCTTCCTCTGGATTCGGCCGCTGTTCGCCTTGGGTCATAAAATCTCCAGTAAATACATAGACTTGCAAAGCACTGCCGGAGATATGGGGATAATGTGGAACTTTTCAAGGCAAGCCACCTTTGACGGTGACGAACGTGCGCCAACACCGCCACCGACCCAACTCAGTCAGGTTCTAGTCGAGGGCACCCAGGGCGAGTGCTTGCCCCCTTCCAATGTCTGCATCTGCCTGCCGCGCTTGTTGCTGCTCCGAGGCGGTGGATACCGGCCAGCCACCCGTGTGCGCTTCGATCAGCGCCGCCATTGCGGAAATCCAGCTCGGTGACTCATTGAGGCAGGGAATGTAGTGGAAGCTCTTGCCGCCGGCGGCGAGGAAATCTTCTTTCGCCTCCATCGCAATTTCTTCCAGCGTTTCAAGACAATCGCTGGTGAAGCCGGGGCAAATTAGATCTACCCGACCCACGCCACTACCTGCGAGCTGCTGCAGCGTTGGCGCGGTGTAGGGCTGTAACCACTCGGCGCGTCCGAAGCGCGACTGAAAGGTCACGACGTAGTCGCTCTTGCTGATGCCCAAGCGCTCGGCAAGCAAGCGCGCGGTTTTGTGGCACTGGCAGTGGTAGGGGTCACCGAGCAACAGGGTGCGCTTGGGAACGCCGTGAAAACTCATCACAAGCTTGTCGGGTCGTCCATGCTGCGCCCAGTGCACTCGTACGGTATCTGCCAATGCGTCGATATAGCCGGGGTCGTCGTGGTAGTGACGAATCAGGCGCAGCTCGGGTACGTTGCGCACTTTCGATAGATGCTGAAACAATGCATCGAACACGGAGGCGGTGGTGGTACCCGAGTACTGCGGGTAGGCCGGTAACACCAGAATACGGTCACAGCCTTGCGCTCTCAGTTGCTCGAGCACATCCGGAATCGACGGACTGCCGTAGCGCATGCCATAAGCCACTTGAATTGAGAGCGAGCGGCGGCTCAACTCGGCTTGCAACGCGTGCGCTTGTTGCTCAGTATGCAGCTTGAGCGGCGAGCCTTCGTCGGTCCAGATCGATGCATATTTATGCGCCGATTGACGCGACCGAAACGGCAAGATGATGCCATTCAGGATGAACCACCAGATCGCTCTCGGGATCTCTACTACGCGCGGATCTGACAAGAATTCTTTAAGGTAGGCACGTACCGCCTCGGGGGTGGGCGCGTCCGGCGTCCCCAAATTGGCGAGAATGATGCCCACCTTGCCCACGGTACCGTGTCGGTAGGTTGGTTCAGCGTTAAAACCCATCGGAAATACCTTTCTGTCTTTCTTCTTCACGCAAGCGGAGCGCTACTGCGCGGGTAATACCTTCATCGCATTAGTTGCCGGGCGCCGTTGACGCCTGCTTCACGTCAAGATTGAAAATTCTTAGGAGGCCAGCAGCTCTCTGGCGTGTTTGCGCGTGGTTGCGGTGATCTCAAGGCCGCCGAGCATACGCGCAATTTCTTCGACGCGCTCGGCGCCGGCCAGCGGGCTGATTCGCGACACGGTGCGGCCATCGGGCGCGGCGCCTTTACTGACCTGGAAATGCTGAGAGCCCTGGCTGGCCACCTGCGGCAGGTGGGTGACGCACAGCACTTGCCGGTCTTGCCCAAGCTTGCGCAGCAAGCGCCCCACCACCTCGGCCACTGCGCCCCCGATACCGCTGTCCACCTCATCGAAGATCAGGGTTGGGGTCGCTGTCGCGCTGGAAGCAATCACCGAGATAGCCAATGAGATACGCGCCAACTCGCCACCGGAGGCCACTTTTGCCAGCGGGCGCGGGGTGGTACCCGTGTGGCCGGCGACCAAAAACTCAACCTGCTCGAGACCGTGGGCCGCTGGTTCAGCCGCGTGTAATGTAATCTCGAAACGGCCGCCACTCATGGAAAGGTCTTGCATCGCTTTGGTGACCGCAGCCGATAGGGATTTAGCGGCCGCAGCGCGCGCTTTGGATAGCTGCTTGGCGCTGGCCTGGAAGGACTCTTCAAGTTGTTTCTCTTGTGCGTGCAGCGCGTCAATATCGGTAGCACCAGATAGCTGCCGCAAGCGCGCAGCAAGCTGCTCGAATTCTCTCGGTAATTCTTCCGGTGCCACATGAAACTTACGCGCAGCGGAGTGCAACGACTCCATTCTCGCCTCGACCACACGCAGCCGTGCCGGATCCAGCTCGATACGCCCCAGATAATCATTCAAGGCATAGACGGCCTCTTGCAGCTGAATGCGTGCCGGCTCGATAGCATCGACTACGGGCTTCAACTTGTCATCAATATCCACCAACTTGCCAAGCCGCTGCTCTATGGTGATGAGGTGCGACAGCATCGGGGTTGCGTCAGATTCCGACAGCGCATCCAGCGCCTGCTGCGCACCTTCAATCAGACTCGCGGCATGCGACAGCCGGCTATGCTCGCTGCATACCTCAGCCCACTCGCCCGGCTGCGGCGATAGCTTCTGCAACTCGCTCACTTGCCACTCCAGCCGCTCACGCTCGAGCAGCGCCTGCTTGGTGTCAAGCTCAAATTCCTCGCGCTGCCGGGTGATCGCGCGCCACTGCTTGAAAGCAGCACCCACTTCCTTCACCTTGTCGTGTAATCCGGCGTGCGCATCGAGCAGCTGACGCTGCGCGTCGGCACGCAGCAGCGACTGATGGGCGTGCTGGCCATGAATATCTACCAGCGTCTCGCCCAGCTCACGTAGCTGAGTGATAGTGGCAGTCACGCCATTGATGAAGGCTTTTGACTTACCCGAGTTATCGATCACACGGCGCAGCAATAGTGTGTTTTCTTCGCTATCAAAAGCATGCTCGCTTAGCCAGCTTTGTAATGAGGGGTCTAGCTCGCCGCCGAACTCGGCCACGATATCGGCACGCGTCGCGCCTTCGCGCACTACGCTAGCGTCTGCGCGACCACCCAACGCCAGCGTCAGCGCATCGATCAAAATAGATTTACCAGCACCGGTCTCACCAGTAAATACCGTGAAACCCGACGACACATCAAGTTCGACCAAGTCGACAATGACAAAGTCACGAATTGCGAGCGAGCGCAGCATTAGCGAGGCGAGCAGAAAAACAGTTATTTGAATTGACCGGAGGTCGACGGGTACTCATTCCAGTGCAACTTCTCGCGCAGCGTATCGAAATAACTCCAACCGAGCGGATGCAGAAAGGTCACGGTGTAGCGTGAGCGTTTCAGTACGACACGATCATGCACCTGCAAGGTAATCACCGACTGCATGTCAAAGTTCACACTACAGTCGCGGCCGCTGGATAGCTCAATTTCTATTTCACGATCATCGGATAACACGATCGGTCGGTTAGACAGCGCGTGCGGCGCAATCGGCACCATCACGATGCCGCCGAGCTGGGGCTGCAGTATGGGCCCACCCGCTGCCAGCGCGTAGGCGGTAGACCCGGTGGGCGTAGAGACAATCAGCCCGTCGGAGCGCTGGTTGTACATGAAGTGCCCGTCCACCGTCACCCGCAGCTCGATCATGCCGGCGCCGGTACCGCGCGCTACCACCACGTCATTGAATGCCAGGCCCTGAAAGCTGGGTTGACCCTCTCGGATCACGGTGCCCTCCAGCAAGCAGCGCTGCTCAGATTCAACCCGACCATCCAGCATTTCACCCAGCACCGGCAGCATTCGCTCGGCCGGTATGTCGGTCATGAAGCCGAGCCGCCCTTGGTTGACGCCGATCAGCGGTACCCGGTACGGCGCCAGTTGCCGGGCGATGCCGAGCATGGTGCCGTCGCCGCCCACCACAATCGCGAGCTGCGCCTGCGCCCCGATCTGCTCAGGCGTCAGCGCTTGTGCGGCCGGCCGACCCAGATCAACTGCCGTCGCCGACTCGAACACCACGTGGTGCCCGCGCTGCTCTAAAAAACGCGCAAGCGACAGCAAATCCTCGACCGCCGGTGGGTCACCATGCTTACCGATAATTGCGGTCGTGGGAAAGGACGGCGGTGTCGACATGCTGTCGATTAGACCATAATTGCACTCGTCTCTGGAATCATGCGTCCACGCCCGATAGAATAAGCTCATGCAACTCGATAATCGCGCACAAACGCTGCTCAAGGCACTGGTTGAACGTTACATCGCTGATGGCCAACCCGTGGGTTCGCGTGCTCTGGCGCGAATTTCCGGCTTGGATCTATCGCCGGCAACGATCCGCAACATCATGTCGGATCTGGAGGAGCTTGGGCTTGTGGCCAGCCCGCACACGTCAGCAGGAAGAATTCCGACCCCGCGCGGCTACCGATTGTTTGTCGATAGCTTGCTCACCGTACAAGCGATTGATGAAAGTACTGTCGAATCCAAGCTGCACGCCGGTTTGTCCGCACAAAAAACGATCGCTAGTGCAGCACAAGTGCTTTCACAGTTATCGCAATTCGCGGGCGTCGTGCTGGCGCCTCGGCGCGAAGGCACGTTTCAGCAAATCGAGTTCTTGCGGCTCTCTGAAAAACGTATCCTGCTGGTGATTGTGGCGCCGAATGGCGACGTACAAAACCGGCTGCTGCTGACCACACACGACCACTCACCCTCAGAGCTGGTGCAGGCGGCGAATTACATCAACCAGCACTACGCTGGATTACCTTTCGATGAAGTTCGCATCAAGCTCAACGATGAATTACGTCAGCTGCGCGATGACATCACGCAGCTGATGCAGGCCGCGGTAGAAGCGGGCAGCGATGCGATGAATGAAGGCGAGGACGAAGTTGTGATTTCCGGCGAGCGCAACTTGCTGTCGGTGTCCGAACTAGCGTCGAACATGGGCTCTCTGCGCAAGATGTTTGATCTGTTTGATCAAAAAACCAGTCTTGCTGCCTTGCTGGATACTTCCAGCAAAGCGAGCGGCGTGCAAATTTTTATTGGTGGCGAATCAACGCTGGTCCCGCTCGACGAGATGAGTATCGTCACCGCCGCTTATGAATCGAATGGTCGAATCGTTGGCACCTTGGGCGTGATCGGACCAACCCGGATGGCTTATGAGCGCGTGATTCCGATTGTCGATATTACGGCGCGCTTGTTATCTAACGCCCTGTCACATCCTTGAGCGCAAGCCTCGGTACTGAACTATGCAGAATAGCTATCTGCCGCTGCGATGCGGGCAATCTTGTTTGGTGCAGTTGCCGTAGAGCGAAAGTGCGTGCTCTGCCAGCTTGAAGCCACGCTCTGCGGCAATATTGTGCTGACGTTTTTCGATCTCTTCATCGAAAAATTCTTCTACCAAGCCGCAATCGAGGCACACCAAATGATCATGGTGAGCGCCTAAATTGAGCTCGAACACCGCCTTACCGGACTCGAAATGATTGCGCGATAGCAGCCCGGCTTGCTCGAACTGTGTCAACACACGGTAGACGGTTGCCAGTCCGACATCAAGATTTTCTGCCAGTAGCTGCTTGTAGACATCTTCTGCCGATAAATGCCGGACCAAGCTGCACTGGAAAATTTCCAGAATCTTCAGCCGGGGCAGCGTGGCTTTCAGCCCGCTCGATTTCAGATCGGGAGTGTGACGCGGCATGATTTATCGGTGAGTAGCGTGAACTGCCTTATCATATAGTGTTTCGCGTTTGACGCTATTTTAACGTCCTCATCATGCCCCAGCTGTTCTCCCAACTGCCTCGTCGTTACACCGCTGCCGCGGTCATCATGTTGCCTTTAATGCTGTGCGGCTGCGTCAGCAAGCTATTCAGCGCTGAGCAAGCACCCGAGGCAGCTCCCGCCGGTGTGACGCAGCGGGTACAGCAAAGTAAATTGTTCGGTGTGCTACCGGTCTACCGACCAGACACACAGCAAGGCAATTTCATTTCGAAAGAGCAGGTGGCGCAGCTTCAGGTCGGTATGACACCTGCGCAAGTTCGCTTCCTGCTTGGCACGCCGCTACTTAATGATGTGTTTCACCCCGACCGCTGGGACTACCCTTTCCTGCTCAAGCGCGGTGATGGCACGGTGACAACCAGCCACGTGGCGGTGCACTTCAAAGAGGGACGGGTATCGCACTTTGATGGCGCCGAGCTCCCCAACGAAAAAGAATACTTGCAGCTGATCGCTGCGCCCAAGAAATAAGGCTGATCAAGACCCCATGAAACCACTGAAGATTGCAGTGGCCGGCGCCTCCGGCCGCATGGGCCGGATGCTGATCGAGGCTATTGATGCCGGCCCCGACACCCAGCTCAGCGGCGCGCTCGATGTCGCTGGCGCGCCCGGCTTGGGGGCTGATGCCGGCAGCGCCCTGGGCCGCACGCTGGGCGTCACTATCGAATCAGCGTTTGATATCGGGCTTGCCGATTCCGAGTACCTGATCGATTTCACACGCCCGGCCGGTACGTTGGCGCACCTGGCCTACTGCGCAGCACACGGCATCAAAATGATTATTGGCACCACCGGCTTTGATGATGCCGGCAAGGCCGAGATCGAAGCGGCGTCGACACGCACCGCGATTGTGTTCGCACCCAACATGAGCGTTGGAGTAAACGTCACCATGAAGCTACTCGAGCTGGCGGCCAAGAGCTTCTCGCATGGGTACGACATAGAAATCATCGAAGCGCACCATCGCCATAAAGTTGATGCGCCTTCGGGTACCGCACTGAAAATGGGTGAAGTGGTGGCACAAGCCCTTGGGCGCGACCTGAAGCAAGTCGGCGTATTCGCCCGTGAGGGCGTCACCGGCGAGCGCGACCCTTCATCGATTGGGTTCGCGACCATCCGAGGCGGCGATATCGTCGGTGATCACACAGTGTTGTTTGCAGGCATTGGTGAGCGTATCGAGATCACGCACAAATCATCCAGCCGCGTGACCTACGCGCACGGCAGCTTACGCGCCGCTCGCTTCCTGCAGCACAAAGCCACTGGCCTGTACGACATGCAGGACGTGCTCGGGCTGCGCTGAGTCGCAGCGGGAGCGTGCCGTGTCAAACATGAGGCCATCCGCGCTTGCTGTCGCGATCGCGCTGCATCTGGCGATGATTGCGCTGGTGCTGTCAGGCGCGCTGGAGCACCCGCGCACAGACATTGAGCCGCCCGCAGTCGTCGTGCAGCTACTAACTCCGCCGCCCAAGCCAGAGCCACCGCCGCCGGAGCCACCAAAACCGAAGCCGCCCAAGCCCGAGCCGCCGAAGCCGGAACCACCCAAGCCCGAACCGCCTAAACCCGAGCCACCCAAGCCTGAGCCGCCTAAACCCGAGCCCACGCCGGAACCGCCCAAGCCTGAGCCAGCGAAGCCCGAGCCGCCCAAGCCAGCGCCCAAAGCGGAGCCGGTAAAAGTCGACACGCCACCACCGCCGGTGGCCGCGCCGCAAGCGCCGGCCGCGGTTGCGCCGCCGCCAACACCCCCAGCGCCACCGGCTCCCCCGGCGCCAAAGACCACGGCCCGTACCGAGGTAAGTATCTCGGCGAGCTACGCGGCGGCTAATCGCAAGCCGGAGTATCCAAAAATGTCGCAGCGGCTGGGCGAAGAAGGCACCGTCGTGTTGACCGTGATGGTGAAGAGCGACGGTAGCGCTAGCGAGGTGGAAGTAAAATCCTCGAGTGGCTTTGCGCGACTGGACCGCGCCGCTGCGGATGCCGTAAAAACCTGGCGCTTCAACCCCGCCACGGTAGACGGCAAAGCGGTCGATAAATCTTACGAAGTTCCCATCACCTTCAAACCCCCCAACTGAACCACCATGAATGACACCATGACCCAAAGCCTCGGCTTCGCACACTACTGGGCGCAGGGCGACGCCGTAACGCACAGCGTTGCCTACCTGTTGCTGATCATGTCGATCGCGAGCTGGTACTACATCCTCTCCAAAACCTGGATCTCATGGCGCATTCGCAAGAGCGCTGACGCTGTTGAGCATTTTTGGGATGCGCCCAGCATGGATGATGCGATCGCTGTGTTGAGCCAGGCCGATACCGAGAAGGTGTACTCGCCGTTGGCAACGCACGCAGTCGATGCGGTCAAGGTTAAAGCCAATAGCAGCTCATTGAACGCGAATGTTGACCAAGGCGAGCTCGTCACGCGCACCTTGCGTCAGCAGATTAACCGCGTCTCGCAGCGACTGGAAAGCGGGCTCACGCTGCTCGCTTCCGTAGGGTCCACCGCGCCATTCGTCGGGCTGTTTGGTACCGTGTGGGGTATTTACCATGCGCTGGCGGCAGTGGCGATGGCCGGCACCATTCAAATTGACAAAGTTGCCGGCCCGGTAGGTGAGGCGCTCATCATGACCGCGATCGGTTTGGTGGTAGCGATTCCAGCGGTGCTCGGCTACAACGCATTCACCCGTGTCAATCGGGTCACTTTAGGCGAGCTGGATGCGTTCGCGCATGATCTGCATGCTTTCCTGACCACCGGCGCGCGCATCGGTACCGCACGCGGTCGCTTGAGCTAAGCAAGGAGACCATCATGGCATTCGGCGGATTCAACGACAACGGCCACCAGGCACCCATGGCAGAAATTAATGTCACGCCGATGGTGGATGTGATGCTGGTGCTGCTGGTAATTTTTATCATCACCGCGCCGCTGTTCACGCATGCGGTCAAGCTTGAGCTACCGACTGCGTCATCGGCACCGGCACCCGATAAGCCGGAAAGCATCACGCTATCGATCAACGCAGAAGGCATACTGTTCTGGAACAACACGGCGATCAGCCTGGATGAGTTGGGTACACGCTTCTCAACCGCTGCGCAAAAAAAACCGCAGCCAGAACTACAACTACGTGCTGATAAATCCACCCGCTACGAAATCATCGCGCAAGTCATGTCAGCCGCGCAAACCAATGGCATGACAAAAATCGGTTTCGTCACCAATCCAAAAGATGTGAGTCGCTAAGTGAATGCTGTAGATCAATCCACGCAAGACAAATACAGCCCGGCAGATATCGAGCGCAACGCGCGCGAACACTGGCAAGCGATTGACGCCTACAAGGTGGTTGAGCGTGCGCGCGATGCCCAAGGCAATCTGAAGAAAAAATTCTACGCTTGCTCGATGCTGCCTTATCCGTCCGGCAAGCTGCATATGGGCCATGTGCGCAACTACACCATCAATGACGTGATGGCGCGTCAGCTACGCATGAAAGGCTATAACGTACTGATGCCGATGGGCTGGGATGCGTTCGGCATGCCCGCCGAAAATGCCGCCATGGCGAATGGCGTGCCACCAGCGCAATGGACCTACGCCAACATCGCGCACATGAAACAGCAGATGCAAGCCATGGGTCTTGCGATTGACTGGTCACGCGAGATGGCCGCCTGTAGCCCGGAGTATTACAAATGGAATCAGTGGATGTTCCTGAAGATGCTCGAGAAGGGCATCATCTATCGTAAAACCGGTACCGTGAACTGGGATCCGGTCGATCAAACCGTGCTCGCGAATGAACAGGTGATTGATGGCCGTGGCTGGCGCTCAGGCGCGCTGATCGAAAAGCGCGAGATCCCGATGTACTACGTCCGCATCACCGATTACGCAGAAGAGTTACTGGATTGCGTTGAACACAAACTCCCCGGCTGGCCGGAGCGCGTGCGCATCATGCAAGCCAACTGGATCGGCAAATCAACCGGCGTGCGGTTTGCCTTTCCGCATCAGATCAAAAGTAGTGATGGACAGCTGATCAGCAACGGTAAATTATGGGTGTTCACCACCCGCGCTGACACCATCATGGGTGTGACCTTCTGCGCGGTAGCACCTGAGCACGCGCTGGCAACACATGCAGCGAGCAATAACCCTGCAATCGCGGCATTCATCAATGAATGCAAACAAGGTAGCGTGATCGAAGCCGACATGGCGACGATGGAAAAGAAAGGCATGCCGACGGGCTTGTTCGTGACACATCCCATCACTGGCAAGCAAGTCGAAGTATGGGTCGGCAACTATGTGCTGATCACGTATGGTGATGGCGCTGTGATGGGCGTGCCGGCGCATGATGAGCGTGACTTCGCCTTCGCCAAGAAATACCAATTACCGATCGAACCCGTGATCGCGATCGAGGGCAAGACTTACAGCACCGATGCCTGGCAAGAGTGGTACGCCGATAAAGATCACGGCATCTGTGTCAACTCGGGTAAATATGATGGCTTGAGCTATCAAGCCGCCGTCGACGCTGTGGCGCATGACCTTGCCGCACAAGGCACGGGCGAGAAAAAAGTGACCTTCCGGCTGCGCGACTGGGGAATTTCACGTCAGCGCTACTGGGGCACGCCGATTCCGATGATTCGCTGCGAGGCTTGCGGTGACGTACCAGTACCCGAAAAAGATTTGCCCGTGGTGCTGCCGGAAGATTGCGTGCCCGACGGTAGCGGCAACCCGCTCAACAAACATGAAAAATTTCTGAAGGTCGATTGCCCGAGCTGCGGCAAAGCTGCGCAGCGCGAGACCGACACCATGGATACCTTTGTTGATTCATCCTGGTATTACATGCGCTACTGCTCGCCGGGCTCGAACGATGCCATGGTAGATGCGCGCAATGACTACTGGATGCCGATGGATCAGTACATCGGTGGTATCGAACACGCGGTGCTTCATCTTTTATATGCCCGCTTCTGGACCAAGGTGATGCGCGACTTCGGGCTGGTCAAGTTTGATGAGCCCTTCGTGAATTTGCTGACCCAAGGCATGGTGTTGAATGAAACCTACTACCGTGAAGACAGCGCCGGCAAAAAAACCTGGTTCAACCCCGAAGATGTAGCGCTGACTTTCGACGATAAGGGTCGTCCGGTATCGGCCGCCTTGAGCAGCGATGGTCAAGCAGTGCAGATCGGTGGCACGGAGAAAATGTCGAAGAGTAAAAATAACGGTATTGATCCGCAAGCCATTATTGATCAGTACGGCGCCGACACTGCGCGATTATTCACGATGTTTGCCTCACCACCCGAGCAAACGCTGGAATGGTCGGGCGCGGGTGTCGAAGGCGCGCATCGCTTTCTGCGTCGCGTCTGGAATTATGCGCACTCACATGCCGCCGATCTCGATCCGGTACTGAGCGTCGGCGCAACCGATGCAGCGGACATCAAGTCACTGCGGCTTGAGATGCACAAGCTGCTGCAGCAGGCCGACCATGATTACAGCCGCATTCAGTACAACACCGTGGTGTCGGCCTCGATGAAAATGCTGAACCTGCTGGAGGCGACAACGCTTCACGCTGGCCCGGCAGCACGCGCGGCACTCGGCGAATGCGTGAGTATCTTCTTGCGCGTTCTATACCCGGTGGCACCGCATCTGACCCATATTCTATGGACGGCTTTGGGCTACGCAAAAGCGCATGGTGATTTGCTCGATGCCCCGTGGCCGCAGGTCGATGGCGCTGCGCTGGAGCAATCGCACATCGAGCTGATGGTGCAAGTCAATGGCAAACTGCGCGGCAAGATCACTATCGCTAAAGCTGCTGATAAAGCGAGCATCGAGGCCGCGGCGCTTGGTGACGACAACGTCAAGAAATTCGTTGAAGGTATACCGAAAAAAATCATCATCGTGCCGGGTAAGCTGGTGAACATCGTGGCCTGAGGGAGAACGCATTGAACAAGTTCACGCGCTGGTTTTTTGTTCTGCTGATGGCGATACAGGTCGCCGGCTGCGGCTTCCAGTTGCGCGGTTCGACGCCAGACACGCGCCTTGGCTTTGAAGCGCTTTATCTGGATGCGCCGGTGGGTACTCCGCTGGAGCGTGATCTGCGCACGATCATTCGAGCTACCAACACGCAGCTGACCGGGGATGCGAAATCTGCGCCGATTACTTTGCGGGTTCTATCGCAGATACAAGAGAAAAAAGTACTAACGCTGAACGCGCAAGGCAAAGTGCGCGAATTTAGCCTGACCTACCGGGTTCGGTTTGAGGTCGCCGACGCAGAAAACAAAAAGCTGCTTCAACCTCCCGAGATCGCGCTGCAATCCATCCTTCCCTATAGTGAAGAGCAGGCACTGGCGAAAGAGCAGGAAGAACGCATGACCTTCGAAGACATGCGCCGCGACGCGGTGGCGCAGATCATGCGGCAGCTGGCGCGGGTCAAGCCGGAGCAGCTTTAATTTATGCAGGTACGTGCCGACGCGCTCGATGCGCACCTGGAAAAATCGCTGGCACCGCTCTACGTTATTAGTAGTGACGAGCAGCTACTGCTGCTAGAGACCGCAGATCGCATACGCGCCAAGGCGCGCGTCGCTGGCTTTTCGGAGCGCGAGGTGCTGGTGGCTGAGCGCTATTTCAAATGGCCTGAGTTTTTGTCGGTACAGCAGTCGATGTCTTTGTTTGGCGATCGCAAGCTGATCGAGCTGCGCATCCCCAATGGCAAACCGGGCAAGGAAGGTGGCCAGGCACTGCAGGATTATGCGGCCGGCTGCTCCGGTAATGAAGCAGGCGACACGCTGACTCTGATCACGCTACCCAAGCTTGACTGGGCGACGCAAAAAAGTGCCTGGGTCAGCGCCCTGCAGAAGCAAGCGGTTTATGTAGAAATCGCGAACATCGAGCGCCATCAGCTCGCAAGCTGGATAGGTCAACGGCTGGCGGCGCAAGGCCAGAGCGCGGATAAACAAGCACTAGAGTTCATGGTTGATCGGGTCGAGGGTAATCTGCTGGCCGCGCACCAGGAGATCCGTAAGTTGGCCTTGCTGTATCCTGAGGGTCGGCTGTCCCTCGAACAAATTCAGGATGCGGTGCTGAATGTCGCACGCTACGATGTATTCAAGCTGTCGGAGGCGATGCTATCCGGCGATGTCAGCCGCGTCACGCGTATGCTGGATGGCTTGAAAGGTGAAGGCGAAGCGCTACCGTTAGTGCTGTGGGCGATTAGTGAAGAAATACGCACATTGCTGAAATTGAAAATCGGTAGCGATGAAGGACGCCCACTCGCCGCCATGCTGAAGGAGTACCGGATTTGGGGTCCGCGCGAGCGGCTGATGGCACCGGCAGTATCGCGCGCCAACATTGCCAGCCTGCGCGGTGCACTCGGTAAAGCGGCGCAAGTCGATCGACTGATCAAAGGATTACGCGCCAAAGATTTCGCCGGCGATGCCTGGGACGCATTACTGCAGCTGGCACTGGTCGTAGCTAGGAAATGACAACAATGGAACTTCAACAAACCATGACAACCATCGGCCTAGCCGCGCGTAAAGCATCGCGCGCGATGGCCAAGGCCGATACCGCAGCGAAGAACCGCGCGCTACAACTGATCGCCGCCGCTATTCGGCGCGACGCCGCCTTGCTGACTACAGCAAATCAAAAAGATTTAGACGCAGCTCGCGCGAATGGGCTTGCTGCTGCGTTGGTCGATCGATTAACGCTTTCCGAAAAAGCGATCGCCACCATGGCGGAGGGCCTGGAGCAAATTGCGGCACTTCCCGACCCCATCGGTGAAATCACCAACATGAAATACCGCCCGAGCGGCATACAAGTCGGCCAGATGCGCGTACCACTAGGCGTGATCGGTATCATCTATGAAGCGCGCCCGAACGTGACGGTCGATGCAGCGGGCCTGTGCATCAAGAGCGGTAACGCCACCATACTGCGGGGCGGATCAGAAGCGATTCACTGTAATCAGGCACTGGCAAAATTAGTCAAAGAAGGTTTGGCTGGCGCTGGCTTGCCGTCGGAGGCAGTGCAGATCATTGAGACCACTGACCGCGCTGTCGTCGGCGCGATGATCACCATGCCGGAATTCATCGACGTGATCGTGCCGCGCGGTGGCAAGGGCTTGATTGAGCGCCTGATGAAAGATTCGAAGGTACCGATGATCAAGCACCTGGATGGTATCTGTCACGTATACATTGATGACAAAGCCGATATCGCCAAAGCGCTACCGGTGGCATTCAATGCCAAATGCCATCGCTATGGCACGTGCAACACCATGGAAACATTAATCGTCGCGCGTGATATTGCACCGCGTGTGCTGCCGGAGCTGGCAAAATTATTCGCAGAAAAACAGGTAGAGCTGCGCGCCGATACGGAAGCGATGCAGCTCCTCGCCGGCTACCCGATGCTGAAAGCAGCCACTGAAGAAGACTGGCACACCGAATATCTCGACGCGATTCTCTCGGTGAAGATTGTCTCGGGGGTGGATGAGGCGATTGACTTCATCAACACCTACTCATCTCAGCACACCGACAGCATCATTACCGAAGATTACTCGCGCGCGCTGCAGTTTCTGCGCGAAGTCGATTCTGCATCGGTGATGGTGAATGCCTCCACGCGCTTTGCGGACGGGTTCGAGTACGGCCTTGGTGCGGAGATCGGCATTTCCAACGATAAGCTGCATGCACGCGGCCCTGTGGGCCTGGAAGGACTCACCTCGGTAAAATTTGTGGTGTTGGGCCATGGCGAGGTACGGATTTAAGCAATGGCGTATCTCTGGATAAAGACGGTTCACATTGTTTTAATTGCGTCCTGGTTCGCAGGTTTATTTTATTTGCCGCGTATCTTCGTCAATCTGGCGATGGAGACAGACTCAGCCGCCACGCAACGTTTGCTGCTGATGGCGAACAAGCTCTATCGCTTCATGACCATTCTGATGATTCCTGCGCTCGCGCTCGGATTGATTCTGTGGCTCGGCTACGGTGTCGGGCAGGATAGCCTTTGGATGCATGTAAAGCTGCTGATCGTGCTGGTGCTGATCGCTTATCACCACCTGTGCAAGCGATTGCTAAATACATTCGAACGTGGCGAGAATGTTCGAACCCATGTCTGGTATCGCTGGTTCAATGAGTTGCCCGTGATCGGTATGTTTGCCGCAGTCGCCCTCGTCATCATCAAACCGGTTTAACCATCTCAGTTCAGGAGAGACCCCTTGGCAAAGATCGTTGAGTATTTCATTGCGCCTCAGTCGCCATGGGCTTATATGGGGCATGAGCGTTTTATGGCTATCCTTAAACGACATCATGCACAAGTCGCACTAAAACCTACCGATATGGTGAAGGTGTTTGCTGCGAGTGGCGGTGTACCGGTAGCCCAGCGGCCGGCACAGCGTCAGGCGTATCGCCTTGCCGAGCTGGAGCGATGGAGCAAATTTCTGCAGATGCCGCTGAATCTTCATCCCGCTTTTTTCCCGGTTGCAGGTGACCCTGGCTCGAAGCTGATCATCGCAGCCCTTCATCAGAACGGCGTGGACTCGGCAATGGCGCTGCTCGGCGCCCTTGGCCGCGCCTGCTGGGCCGAAGAAAAAAATATCGCGGACGCGGATACCTTGATAGCCGTCGCAAACGCTGTTGGCTTGAATGGACAAGAGCTACTCAACCACGCTGCCAGTCAGGCAGTGGCTGATGAGTTACAGCGCAATACCGACGACGCGATTGCCGCGCAAGTCTTTGGTGTGCCCTGGTATCGGGTAGAGGGGGAAGGATACTGGGGACAAGACCGATTAGATTTTGTCGAACGTATGCTGCAAAACAATTGATCAATATGGCTGGATCTCGGCCTACGCCGCGATCCAGTGATTTATTCAGTATGTTGACTTAGCTTGTCGAGCTAACCGAGCCCGACACTAACGGACAAACGGTACACCATGTCATATTCTTTTTTCTGCCCATGCCCGCGCGGGCTCGAGATTGCGCTTGCTGAAGAGCTCCATGAAATCGCAACGCTCAGCGCGACGCTAAAGATTCATAACAGCGTTCCCGGTGGTGTCCACTGCTCCGGCACCTTGCAAGATGCCATGAGGCTGAATCTGCACTCCCGTATTGCATCGCGCGTACTGTTACGCATCGCGCAATCCGGCTACATCAATGAAAACGATGTCTACGACCTGGCGCTGGGCGCGACGTGGGAGGACTGGTTCGAGCTGGAGCACACCATCCGGGTGGATGTGAATGCGATCAAGTCTCCCCTGAAGAGTCTGGAGTTCGCCACGCTGCGTATCAAAGATGGTATCTGTGATCGCTTTCGTGATCGCGTCGGCAAGCGGCCATCGGTGAACACACGAACCCCCGATATGCGTATCTGGGGTTTTCTTGATGCGCGCACGATCACGATCTACCTGGATACCTCGGGCGAATCTTTATTCAAGCGCGGCTGGCGATTGGAAACGGGTGATGCGCCACTGCGCGAGAATCTCGCCGCGGGTCTACTGCGAACCGCTGGATGGAAACCAGGCACCCCTCTGCTCGACCCGATGTGCGGGTCCGGCACACTGCTGATCGAGGCAGCACAAATGCTGGCGGGTATGCCACCCGGCATGAACCGTCGCTTTGCCTTTGAAAAATTCAAAAACTTCAAGCAAACAGAATGGGATACGTTGCGCCATGCATTGAAGCCGCTGCCGTTGCCTGCTCACCCCACGATTTTCGGTAGTGATATTTCCGGCGATATGTTGGTGATGGCGCGTAATAACTTGCAACGGGCTGGCATTCAATTCGACATCCCGCTCAAACAAATTGATGCGCAAGAGGTGAAACCACCGACCGGTATTTCGGGTCTGCTGATCGCCAACCCGCCGTATGGTGAGCGGATTGATATGCGCGGCGACCGGTCGCAAGAACCCGACGCCATGGCGCTTGCTTTCTTTAACGCATTTGGCAGCACGCTGAAACAACGCTTTGCCGGGTGGACGGTTTGTTTGTTTACCGCCGATCTGACGCTGCCGCGAATGTTGCGATTAAAAGAATCGAAAAAAACACCGTTTTTCAATGGCGCAATCGAGTGCAGATTGTTCCGCTTCGAGATGGTCGCGGGGTCCAATCGGCGTGAGTCGGTTTCGAGTCAAGGCTGAGACCAACGTAGTTTGGTTTTTTACTCATCCTGCGAAAACAACCAAAAAACCGTACGCGCATGAAAAAGCCGCTCATCTGAGCGGCTTGATTTTGGTAGATGCAGAATTAATCAGCTTTTTTCTGACCTTTGCTGAACCAGCCGGAGACCGTGTCCTTGGTCGAGTCATAGGCTGATGACATCGTCTCGCAGCCCGACGACAGCACGACGACAGCCAGCAAGACTGAGACACTGAGGCAGTTTTTGAGTAGTTTCATTTATTAGTCTCCAATTAGCACCTGAAATACTTACAGCATTGATATGGTGCGAGTTAATCAAGCTTTGGCACCCGTTTGCCGAAGCCTATGTAATACCAATTCGCATTTTAAGGCCTCTATCAAAATGTCGCTAATACTGTTGATGGTTTGTACGGTTTGCAATTTACGATTTGATCGGCGAAAGTGATAAATTATTATTTTGGCATTAAGCCAAGCCTCATCCGTTAAAATGAGCTCCTGCGCGGGTGTAGTTCAATGGTAGAACGGCAGCTTCCCAAGCTGCATACGAGGGTTCGATTCCCTTCACCCGCTCCAACCTGCCAACTTGATGAACGAACCGCCAAGCCATAATCGCGAACCTGGGCGCACCCTGCCCTACGATCCTACCGAGCGTCGAATCCGTAGCTTTGTCACACGCATGGGCAGGCTGTCAGACGGGCAAGCGCGCGCATTGGCGTCGCTGGCCCCCCGCTACTGCATACCGTATGAAAAAAGTGCGGTTGATCTGAATCGTTTTTTCGGAAGAGTGGCGCCGACCATCCTCGAGATTGGCACAGGCATGGGCGAGACCACTGCCCATATTGCCGGACTCATGCCCGAAAAGAATTTTCTTGGGGTTGAAGTACACACCCCAGGTATTGGTAGTCTTCTCAAGCTCATCGATGAGCATGGCTTGCATAACCTGCGACTGATTCAACATGACGCAGTCGAGGTGGTCACCCATATGATTCAGCCAGCATCATTGGCGGGCGTACATATCTTTTTCCCCGACCCATGGCATAAAGCGCGCCACCAAAAACGTCGACTGATCCAAACCGCCTTCGTTGAGCACCTTGCCTCGCGCATTGCCGTCGGTGGTTATTTGCATTGTGCGACCGACTGGGAAGACTACGCGTCTCAGATGTTGGCTGTGCTTTCATCTGAACCGAGCCTGATGAATACTGCTAAAGATTATGCAGACCGTCCGAGCTACCGGCCCGTGACAAAATTCGAGCGACGCGGCTTGCGGCTCGGTCACGGCGTGTGGGATTTGGTGTTTCGCCGGCGCTAGTACGGCTTACGCGTAAACCGCAGATAATCGCCGACGTTCAGGATTGATCAGGTGGGCGCAGACGTTCAATATCGAATACTGACGATTGAACGTCTGCTAGCCGAAGTTGGTATGTCCGGTTCCGAACAAAGTCACATCAGCACCGGCCCATCTTGCTATTTCTATCAAAACTTCAATAGCTTTCCGGAAGATTCCAGCCGCTTGCCACTAGGTGGGGGTTATAGATGGTCCACTCACCGCTCGACTCAAAGCGCAAAGTCGACTCGATCTGAAGCTTGGCATCGTTATCAATAGCGACCGGATCTCTTGTCGGATTCTGCACCTGACTTTGACGCTTGGCGTTACCCAGGTTATCGGCATAGATCATGACTTGCACCCTGACTGTCACCGTATTGTCTTTCTCGAGCTGGTAAATAAATCGTTGCTCTACTCGGCCACGAGGAACCAAAGGCGTTCCATCAAATAACTTGATCGGCGAGGTCGTGCCGGGTAAGCCACCACAAGTCAGCTGCTGCAGCAAATTAACGATATTCTGCAAAGTGACATTACTGATATACCGCGATCGGCTCTCCCCATTAGCACCTTCATTCAGATACGCTGCCAACGCTACCGGCGAAGCAAACTCTTTGGTAGAGCCATCAGACAGTTGCAGCTCATGACTGACCCCAGCACGGTAATAATCTGCAATAAACGTCGGCATGAAATGTTGATCGATCAGCTCGCGTTCATTTGCTGGTAGGTCTTTGAATTTTTGTCCCTTATCTGAATTATCTGAATCCCAACGAGTGAGAAACTTCTTCGATCCGTCATGGATTAAGTCGGGATAAGGAGACTTTGTGAAATCAATTTCGATATCGATTTCTGCATGCTGTGAGCGAAGCGCGGCATCTGCTACCAGCGCTTGAAGTTTTTTCCCATCGAATGCTATGTTGTTTTCCGAAAGGATGCCGATCATTTTTGCATTCAGCATCATACTTCTTCTTGTTTCACCCGAATTAACGTAGAGCGAATCTTTTTTTAGCATCCAATAAGCTTTAGCCAGCTTATTTCTTATATCTACCGGTACGTCTTTCAGAAAATTGTTGTGCTTTTTGGTCGGAGTTAGCCTTCCAGGAGAAATACTGCTGGCACTGCTCGGCGACAGTCGTGAAGTAGAAATACTCGAGCCCACCTTTTCAGATAAGCCAGTGAGGTTGAGTTTCAGATCATTAAATTTTCTACTGGCTTTTTTTCTGAACTCTCGAGACCGATTGTCACGAGGGCTTGATAATTTTTCCTGATCTGCTTCTCTCGGCGAGGATGAAGAAGAGTCAGACTTGGCGCTAGTAGCAACTTGCCTGGGCGTTGCTTTTGACGAGGCGGCTGGCCCTGGTTGATCGGACCCTCGTGGCGTCAGTTTTTGCCGTCTCGGGCTATCTGCGGCGATGTTGTGCTCACGTGGAGAATTTAATGCGCCTGGTTTATTGACGTCGTTGGCCGACGAACTTGGTGCTCTCGAAGATGGTTGCCTTGAATGTATCACTGGCGTTGTATGAGGAGCGATTGGATCAGTCGATTTACCTGAACAGGCTCCCTTGGAGGTATCAGATGCTGACGTCAGTAAATCTAATGTAGATACCTGCCCGGTCTTCAACATGGGCGCTTGTTTTTTATCAGTAACTTTTTTACCCGAATCAAAGTCGTTCTGACCTTGATTTGAGCTCTGAGGTATTACCGAAGGCAATAAACGAAAACTTACAGATTTTTCTTGATTAGCAGAGGGTTGGCTCATGAAATGACTCCTATATCCTTGGGTAAAAAATACGGCCCCAGGTAGGTGGTTTCTGAGCAAGCTATCGTTCCGTTAATGCAAAGTTTTTTGGTGCTTGAATGACGTATAAAGCGCGAGAGTTAACACGCCTTCGTGCCCCTCTTTAGTCAACGGAGCTTAAGTCTGCGGAGCTTTAGTCTGCGGGGCTTTGGGCTGCGGGGCTTTGGGCTGCGGGGCTTTGGGCTGCGGGGCTTTGGGCTGCGGGGCTTTGGGCTGCGGGGCTGTAGTC
>VGHX01000009.1 GCA_016868055.1 Betaproteobacteria bacterium | reverse complement strand
AAAGAAAGGGACACTCACTTTGTTTTTGTCGATAATCGATGTGCCGAATCGGTCACCATAAACGCAAAAAATAAAGTGAGTGTCCCTTTCTTTGTGTCCCTTTCTTTGACCACCTAACTCTGCTCCTTAGCTATCGTTGTGGAGAGATCTCCTCACGCTCTTTTCTGTATGTGTCGTAATCCGGTGGCTGCTTGGTCGCTTGCCCCTCGGATTTCATTTTTTGCTGCGCACGGATACCCTCATACACTGACCGCTCCGTGACTAAACCACAGGCCGATAGCAAGGTAATTACCAAAGCGATGAAGCATAAATGCCTCGGGTTCACCTACGCCCCCGCTGTATCAACTGTTCACTTTGAAACTTTGATCCACCGACACTTGCATATTCGTAGCGAGCGCGTTGGTGGTACTTGCCAGTGCGATCACCGCTTGCAGCTCGGCGTATTGCTCGCTGGTCATGCCTTTGGCACGCGCGGCCGCAGTGTGCGAGTGAATACAGTACTCACAGCTATTGGCAGTTGAAACGGCGATGTAGATCAGCTCTTTGGTCAGGGCGTCTAACGCGCCAGGCTGCATGACTTCTTTGGCGCGCTCCCAGACGTGTTGCAGCAGTGGCGGCGAGTTGGCGAGCGCCTTCCAGAAGTTATTGACGTCGGCGACCTGCCTAGTACGCCGAATATCGTCGAATACGGCACGGGCTGTTGGGTGTGCGTCGGCATCGCCGAAGAGCGGTACGGTGGACATAGATTCTCCATTTCTAAGGCATTTCTAAGGAACACTCACTTCGCTTTGACCTGTCGCTACGGCACCTAAACAAAGTGAGTGTCCCTTTGTTTCCTTTGTTTTTTAGTCTCGGGCGTTGCGCAGGCCATTGCTCAGGACATGTTACGCAAACCGGGTTGTCTTGCAAACCTGGCGTTTGCAATTACCTAACAGGCACATTTCCTGCTACAGCTGAGTGGTCTGTGAGGAGGTCATCATGACAAAAATTGAAACAACCGCGCAGCGCTTGGCCGCTGCGAGCGCATCGAGCGTTACGTCTGCGGTCGGTAATGCGGCGAATGGCGCGGCTTTTAACAGTGCGATGAAAGAGGCGCAGGTGCTACCGCGTTCGGCATATGTGCCGAGCGGCGAGCCCTATGATCGTGACCGGCACGGCTCTCACATCGTGGGCGGTGTTCAGCTTGTGCCTGGCGCGCCGGGCTACGATTTTGACAAAGCGCTGCCACGGCTGAAAGAAATTGCCGCCACGGACCGGCAAGTTGCTTCCTACTTGCAGGGTAGGGGTATTGAGCTGGAGCCGGCCGCAGCACAAACCCAAGTAGTTGACGAAGCCCCGGTATTGCGTGCTGATCCGGCTTTGGCGGCCGAGCTTGACGCTATAAACAAGTCTATCGAGCCACCGGGCTCGGGTGGCGATGTTCGGCAGCAAACTGCTCAGCTATTGCAAACAAAAACTAGCCATGCGCCTGACCAATCTCAGCTGGATTACTGGGCAGGTATTTTTGGATTAGATAATCAGATCACGCCTGATGAGGTTGATCGATTAAATCTCGCAGTTTCCATCGCGCGCGATGCGGCAGCCCTGTCACAAACGGCGCTCGCAAAGCAGACGCAAGCAGCGAAGACCGAGGTAACGGCTGATGACGCGCTTCTGGAGGCATCACTCGAGGAAAATACTGATCAGGTAACACCAACTCTGACGACTGAAGAAGTATCAAACAGTACTCAGATGGTGGCTAATCCGTCGGCTACTGATGCCGCATCCACCAATCCTGCGGTAGAGCAAAGCACAGCCATTAATATTATTGATACGGTACTTGAACAGCCTGTAACCGCGCAGCCCGCTGAGGAAAGCGTGGCATCGGCGTCGGAGCCATCGGTTGAGTCTTCGTTACTTGAAGCGCAGTCAAACTTGATCTTGACGTCTGCGCAATATCTCAGCCAGCAGATTAGTTTGAATCAGGCGCAGTTGTTGACTGAGGGTGCGTAATACTGATTGATGCTAATCGTTGGCTGAAAAATTAAGCCAATCACAGTGCACCGAGCACATCCGGCCCACGAGGAACTATTCCAGTAGGGTTGATGTGCCGGTGAGAGTAGAAGTAATGGAAGCGAATATGTTCCATGTCGGTGGTCGCTGCGATGCCGGGCATACGGTAGATTGATGACATGTACTTATGCATCGCCGGATACTGCGAAATCAGCTTTCGATTGCACTTGAAGTGCGTGTGATAAACCGCATCAAATCGAATCAGGGTTGCGAACAAACGCAGATCGGCTTCGGTAACAACATCCCCACACAAATAATGCTGTGACTGCAGGATTTGCTCAACGCGATCCAGCGCGTCAAATAGCTCATCAACAGTAGTTTCATGCACCTGCTGGCTCTGCGCAAACCCACTTCGATAAACACCGTTGTTGATGCTCGGATAAATCCACGCGTTTAGCTCATCGATTTTATTACGAAGATGTGACGGATACAGATCCAGTTCTGGATGGCTTGCAAAAGCATTAAATTCGGTGTTGAGCATCCGAATAATATCGGCAGATTCGTTATTCACAATCGTGCCGAGTTTTTTATCGAAAAGCACTGGGACTGTGATCACGCCCGTATAATCTGCTGAGGCAGCACGATAAACCTGCTGTAGATGAGTATATGCGTTGACCCTATCCCCGGTCGCGCCGATGAAATCCGTATCAAACGACCAGCCTTTATCCGTGAGGTAAGGGTGCACAACGTCCACATTGATCACATCCTCCAAACCTTTTAATGCCCTCAGCATCAACGTTCGATGTGCCCATGGGCAAGCCAGTGATACGTAAAGATGGTAGCGACCTGCCTCGGCGGTATGCCGATGGTTGGGATCTTGCGATACGGTACCTCGAAAGCTAGTCGACGACCGTACGAACGCGCCGTCCGAAGAAATCTCGTTCGACCAGGTATTGCCGGTAGTTTTTAATGATTCAGCCATTTAAATCGCTTTCGTGTATCAGACTGAGAGAAAGAAAGGGACACTCACTTTGTTTTTGAGGTCTCGCCGAAGGAAAGAAAGGGACACTCTAAAGAAAGGGACACTCACTTTGTTTTTCACGTCTCGTTATCTGGTCAAAACAAAGTGAGTGCCCCTTTTTTTATTCCTCGTCCAAACAAAGTGAGTGTCCCTTTCTTTCTTTATTCCTCGTCCAAACAAAGTGAGTGTCCCTTTCTTTCCTTTGTAGATGAAAAAGAAAGTGAGTGTCCCTTTGTAGGGCGTCCCTCTGCAGCGCGGGTCGATGGTACAGTGTAAACCTCCGAAGTAATCAGGCTTGCGCCGAAGAATATTGTCCTCTTGGCAAATCATTGGCCGAATTCCTATGCCCCAAATTTTCTACCTTACCCACGTCACCATTGAATCGGGCGCGCTGGCCCACTTGCCTGCTGAGTGCCAGCGCATTGGGGTTAGCCGGCCGTTGATCGTCACCGACGCCGGCATTCGCGCCGCGGGTTTATTAGACAAGTTAATGGCCGTTCTGCAAGCAGGGAATTTGGCGTCGGTGACGGTGTATGACGGGACGCCCGCCAACCCTACCGAGTCGGCGGTGCGGGAGGCAGCCGCCTTGGTCAAGCAGCATGGCTGTGACAGCTTGATCGCGTTCGGTGGTGGGTCGTCGATGGACTGCGCCAAGGGCGTTGCGATTGTCGCGACTCACGAGGGTCCGATGACGCACTACGCCACCATCGAGGGCGGTTCGCCACGGATCAGCGAGCGGGTGCTGCCGGTGATCGCGATCCCGACCACCGCCGGCACGGGTAGCGAGGTGGCGCGCGGTGCGATTGTGATTGTCGACGACGGACGCAAGCTGGGTTTTCACTCCTGGAATCTGGTCCCCAAGGCCGCGCTGCTTGACCCGGATCTGACTCTGGGCCTGCCGCCCATGCTGACCGCAGCGACCGGTATGGATGCGATCGCGCATTGCATGGAAACCTTCATGGCGCCCGCATTTAACCCGCCGGCAGACGGTATCGCGCTTGATGGCTTGGCGCGCGCCTGGTCGCATATTGAACTCGCCACGCGCAATGGCGCCGACCGAGAGGCCAGGCTGCAGATGATGAGCGCGTCGATGGAAGGTGCAATGGCGTTTCAAAAAGGCCTGGGCTGCGTGCACTCGCTCAGCCACGCCACGGGGGCGGTGGACCACACGCTGCACCACGGCACCTTGAACGCGATTTACCTACCGGCCGTGGTGCGCTTCAATGCGCAGGCGGAATCTATCGTCCGCGAGCGACGCATGGAGCGCATGGCGCTCGCTATGGGCTTGCCCGCGCAAGCGAATGCCGCCGCAGCTGCCGATGCAATTGCCACCGCCATCACGCGACGCAATCACGAGCTAGGCTTGCCATCAGGCCTGGCGGCGCTCGGTTTAAGCGATGCGGATTTTGATCATATTGTTCATGGCGCATTGGCCGATCATTCGCACAAGACCAACCCACGCATCGCCAGCGCCGGGGATTATCGTCAGATGCTGCAGGACTCGCTGGTCTTATCCTAGTCGCTGCCAGCATCATCTAGCTGGCGTTGTGACGAGCCTCTGGTCGCGGTAGGATTCGGCATCATCTTTATTCGTATTTAAATATCAATTCGATAATATTTACCCATTAAAAAGGGGAGCACGATGAACGACCATGCCGAGTTATCTGCGATTCAGCTCAACCAGCATTTATTAAGTGGTGGGGCATCGCGGCCATTACCTACCATTCCCAAATTCGAGACGTTTGAGGAAGAGCGGCTGCATCGCAAGCAGCGGCTGGCGGGTGCGTTTCGGTTGTTCTCCAAGTTCGGATTTGATGAAGGCGTAGCGGGGCACATTACCGCGCGTGATCCCGAATTTACAGACACCTTTTGGGTGAACCCGTATGGTGTTCATTTCAGTCAGATCAAAGTATCTAACTTGTTGCGGGTTGATCACCACGGCAATGTGGTGGAGGGCGAGCACCCGGTGAATTGCGCCGCATTTGCAATTCACTCTGCGGTACACACGCTGCGGCCCGACGTGAACGCAGCGGCGCACACGCACTCACCCTACGGTCGCGCATGGTCTGCGTTGGGGCGCACACTCGACTGCGTCACGCAAGATGTTTGTGCGTTCTATAACGATCACACCGTGTATGACGACTTTGGTGGTGTTGCGATCGAGGTTGATGAGGGTGTGCGTATCGCGCGCGCGCTCGGCGACAACAAAGCCGCCATTTTGCAAAACCACGGTATTTTGACAGTCGGCGAAACGGTTGATGCAGCGGCGTGGTGGTACATCTGTTTCGAGCGTAGCTGCCAAGTGCAGCTGCTGGCTGAGGCTGCATCGCATGGTAAGCCTCTGAAAACAATTTCCGAAAATTCTGCGCGGCAGAGTTATGACATCGTCGGCTCGCCTTATGCCGGCTGGTTTCAGTTCCAGCCGCTGTACGCGCGCATCGTGAAAGAACAGCCAGATTTTCTGGAGTAGTCCTTCATGAAAACCAATGTCACCCCCAGCGCGCAGCTCGCGCATCTTGCGTCGGATTTGCAGTACGACGATATTCCTCCCGAGGTAATGCGTCGCGCGGAGGATTTATTTGTTGATTGGGTAGGCTCGGCGCTGTCAGGCAAAGTCGGTCGCCCGGTGCAGGCGATTGAATCCGTTGCGCGTGAGGTGGGCCCTATCGAAGGACGCGCCGAGGTCTTGCTGTCGCGTCGTAAAACCACCTCGGTGTTTGCGGCGATGGTAAACGCGGCCTCATCGCATTTTATGGAGCAAGACGACGTCCATAACGGCTCGGTGTTTCATCCGGGTGCGGTAGTGTTTCCGGCGGTATTAGCGCTGGCGCAAGACCGCGGTATCAGCGGCAAAGAGATGATGACCGCTGCGGTGGCGGGTTATGAAGTAGGTATTCGTGTTGGCGAGTTCTTAGGTCAGTCCCACTACAAAGTGTTTCACACCACAGGTACCGCCGGCACCATTGCAGCGGCAGTCGCTGCCGGGCGGGTAATTAATCTGCAACCGGAAAAAATGCAGCACGCGATCGGCTCTGCCGGAACGCAAGCAGCAGGCCTATGGGAATTTTTAAAAGACGCTGCAAATTCCAAGCAGCTGCACACCGCCAAGGCAGCGTTTGATGGCACCTTGTCGGCGCTGCTCGCCGAGAAAGGCTTCTCTGGTGCCAAACAAATCTTGGAAGGCGCCAAAGGCATGGGCATGGGCTTGTCACAAGACGCTGACCCGGCGCGGCTGACTGATCGGCTTGGTGAGCGGTGGGCCACGATCGAAACCTCGTTCAAGTTTCATGCTTCATGCCGTCACACGCATCCTGCTGCCGATGCGTTTTTGTCGTTGATGCAGCAGCACCAACTCAGCGCTGATCAAGTCGCAGCAGTCATCACGCGTGTGCATCAAGGCGCGATCGATGTATTGGGTCAGGTCGACGAGCCGAAGAGCGTGCATCAGGCGAAGTTTTCTATGGGCACGGTGTTGGGCTTGTTAGCGCTGTACGGTAAAGCCGGCGTCTACGAGTTCAATGAGTGCTTCCGCGAAGATCAGGTACAAGCGTTTCGTCGCCGTGTAAGGATGGTGCTCGATCCCGAGGTTGATGCTTTGTACCCGCAGCGTTGGGTGGGCAAGGTGACCATCACCACCACCGATGGCCGTGAGCTGCACGCGCGCGTTGATGAGCCCAAAGGCGACCCGGGTAACACGCTGTCCCGGGCCGAGATCGAGCAGAAAGCAGTCATGCTGGCTGAGCTGGCGGGTGCTGCCACCGCAAAGGAAATGCGTGGTGTGCTGGATAACTTGTGGCGCATTGCCGAGCAGGTGTCGGTTGGCGATCTGTTGCCGCCGTGGTCTCAGGATGTATAACGACGCGTGTTCTTTGCAATGGCGATCGCTATCGATTCGGGGCTGCTGCAAATGACCCGAGCGCACACCAGAAACAGCGCCGTTTGATTGAAATTATTTATTTAATAATATTTAAGGGAGAAGTTGCAATGAAGTCCGTACTTGCTGCACTGTTGCTGTGTTCTGCGTCACTTGCGTTCGCTCACTGCCCGAACGCCACCGTTTGCGAGATGAAGGCAATCGATTCGATTATGACCGACACCAAGCTGCAGGGTGAACCACTCGAAAAAATAAAAGCCCTGCGCGCCGAAGGGCAAAAGTTGTATGATGAAGGACGCGAATCAGAAGCGCTCAGAATCTTGAAAGAGGCGCGCAAAATGCTGAAGGACGCAGCATCCTGACGGTTACGTTCGTTACGGGCTGTTTTTTTTCGCATAAGGGTCGACAATACGACTATTCACCGTGCGGTCGGGTGAGATGTGCTGCATGCGCCATGGTGACGACGGGTGGTCGTTGATGACTTGGAGATAAACAATGAAAAAATTTATGGCGTTGACCCTGTTGGCAGTATCGGGTGCAGTGGTGGCCGGCGACAGCGGCGCTGTTGGCGAGGAACCGCGTAACAAGCCGTTCGTGATGGTGGATACCAGCATGGAGAAAGATGCCTCTGCGTTGGCCAATGAATATATCAACGTGAACCTCACGATGGGCGTGAAATTGCCTTCCAAAACCGAGTTCTCGGTGAAGGTAGGGGCGAGCGCCAAGGATGTCCCCAACTCGACCACATCCGATAAGATGGCAAATAATATTGAGTTCAAGCTCAAGCAGTCGTTTGATTTGGGAACGTTCTTCGTGCCGTACGTATCAGTGCGCCTGGGTGAAAAATTCAACGCTGATACCACGCACTTCACTCACTACGCGTTTGACGCTGGCTTGAAGCTGCCGTTATCCGATCGTCTGGCGCTCGATGTCGGGGCGCGCTATCGCAATGCATTTGAAACGGCGGAAAAATACCGCAGCACACGTCTGCATGCGATGCTCTTGTTTGATGTTGATAAATCCAACACCGTTGGTTTGCGCTATACCCAAAGCGAGGCCCAGTCGTACACCGAAGAGCGCAAGGGCTGGCGCGTTCACTACCAGCGTAATTACTAATTAGCTGCTGAGCGCTGTAAACAAAAAACCCGGCTAAGTATGCCGGGTTTCTTTCGACCTCGCTGTATGAAGCGACAGCCATCAGCCACACGGCTGACTACACAGAATTAGCATGCCGCGTATTCATCATTTGAAGCGTTGAATACCTGACTCGCTCAGTAATGGGTGATCAGCATCACACGAAAAGTCAGCGGCTCAATCGGGTGAAACACGCGGTACGGGCCGGCCGCGGGGTCACGCACCTGTCCTCGGAAAGTGTAGCTGTCTACCGCGTAATCAATTGCAGATTGCCGGCTATTCAGCAGGTTAAAGCCGATCAGTTCGATTCGTGTGTCATTGCTAACGCGGTAACTAAGTCGACCGTTCAAGGTGGTGGTACTGTTCGAGCGCAGTGCGTTATCTTCGGTGAGCGGGCGTGGTCCAAAATGTCTTAGTTGTAGCGAGCCGCTATAGCTACCGCCATCATCAACAATCGCGGCGACTGACGCAACACCGTCGATAGAGCCGGGTATGTAGTCGCCCTCTGGGGCTGAGTCACGAAACCGTGCGCGCGCTAATGCGTAGTCGGCATCGATAGTGAGCCAGCGGTTAACCTTGTAGTAATTGTTGAACTCAAAACCGGTTCTGCGGCTACGTCGGCCTGAGTCTTCAGTGCGGCCGGCGTCACCGATATACACAATCTCGGAGGCATTATCGAGCTGGAACAGCGCCAAGGTTGTTTGCAGGCCAGGAATAATCTCAGATCGCACACCGATCTCTTGACCAAAGGTTCTCACTAAACCGTTCGCTCGAATGCCGCTGCCAATGGTCACGCCGCGTGCGTCGTTGGAGTGGTAGCCGTTACCGACGCTGTAGTAGTACTCGGTTTTATGCCAAGGCCCGAACACCAAGTTCAGTTTTGGGCTGGTGATAAAGTCGTTAACGGTGGCGGTGTTGTTGACACCTACCATTGATGTCTCTAAGCTGGTGTTGGCAAATCTGAAGTAGTCACCGCGCAGCCCGGCAACGGTGCGAAACCAGTCATTCCAGTGCACGTGGTTTTCTGCGTAGGCCCCAACACTGCTCTGCGCGATACGATCTTTTCGGCATTGCTCGGTCGCGCTGGGATCTGAGGGGTCGCCGATCTGGCAGGCAATTCGGTTACGTTGTCGGGTGCTAAACAAACCATTATTGATTTGGTCGTGCTGCAGCTGCACGCCAATCGTATTAGCTGCTTCTTTGCCTAACCTGGAAACGCTAAAGGTCTTTGATGCGTTCAAGCCTGAGGTGACGCGGCTATCACGCTGGTTGAACTGACTATTCTCACCGTACTCAAAGTTGGAGTACAGATCGAGGTAGTTATTAATCGCGTACGCCTGAATTAAGGTGCTGCTTTCCTCGCTAGCCTCGCGCCACTCACCGGATAAGCTGTAGCGATGCGCGCGTGCCCCTGACGAAGGATCCATCGCATCCCAGCGTGAAATCAAACCTTGCTTGTACTCGTTCCAGGGAATCTGGTCGGTGGAGTTCCATTTGCCCGAGTACGCCATTGCGGTCAGGTTGAAGCCACTGGCTTGACCACCCTGAGAGTAGCGCAAGATACCGTTCAGTTTTTTATAGTTATCCGGGTTGACCCATGGCCCGTCATAGTACGAAAGTTCCATCGCGTAGAGCAAGTTACCGTCGTTAAACTTTGGTGCATCGGTGAGTAGCGTTCGGTAAAAACCGTTTTGTCCAATGCCGACACTCGCTATGCCGCGACCAACTTTATCGGCATAGTAAATATTTGCCGAGCCCGCATTGGCAAAATCACCATCGGTAGCGTAGTAGGGGCCTTTGCGGTAGTGAATTGACGAGATCAACTCGGGGATTAACGGGTTTAGGTCGGCCCAGCCTTGCCCGTGCGCGTTGCTGCGTTGATTAATGGGCATGCCATCCAGCGATAATTTGAAATCAAGCCCATGGTCGAGATTAAAGCCGCGTAAAAAATATTGGTTAGCTTTACCGTCACCGCTGTGTTGACTGACTATCAGTCCGGGCACGACTTCAAGTACCTCACCAGTCCGTGCCACCACGCGATTGCGGATTTGAAACTGGCCGGCCACGCCTTCGCCCGCATTATCTGCGACGCCAATCAAGCTGTAGCGTGAGGCAGAGACCTCGACTTCCGGAAGACTGCGCACGTCATCAGCACTAGCATTCGTTGCCACACACGACAAAAAAATCAATCCAGTAGTAAGTGGGCGCTGATGAGCCACAGTCATTCTCCCGCCGTGAAAAAGTTCAAACGAAGATACCAATAAGTGCATCGCGGTACCGTATCGGTGCAGATGTACCGCTTGAGGATTTCAGAAACAACTGCGTTCGACGTTCGTCGCTAAAAATAATTTCAAAATACTAATTTCATGCACTAAAATTGCTTGCTCGAATAAAAGCAATGGCTGATAATTCTGCAAAATTCGATGAAAAAATAATTGCTTTGTGGTAAAACAACTCGAACTCACATGCAGGTCTTGAGCGGTTCGCTCCACAATAATTTCATTAACAACAAACCCACCCAACACGGAGATTTGTGATGCGCATTATTCCCACACTACTTGCTGCGCTGTTAGCGGCAGGCGTCGGGTCGGTCGCTATGGCTGACACCGCCGACGTCAAAACTCAGACGATCGTAGAAATCACCAAGAAAGGTGCTCATTGCGAACAAGACCCGAATTGCTTCAACCGCTACCACCCGGCGATCAAGCCAGTGGCACGTGCCAAGCCAGGTGACTTGATCGTGGTGCACACGCGTGATGCGCTTGACTCGAACCTGAACATCAATTCGAAGCCGAAAGATGTGACAGCTATCGACGTCAACCTGGTTCACCCGATGACTGGCCCGATTTATATCGAGGGTGCGAAGCGCGGTGACGTGTTGGCGATCAAACTGATCGACATTAACCCCAATGAATACGGCTACACCACGATTATTCCGGGCTTTGGTTTCTTGCCTGATCTGTACACTGAGCCGTTCATCGCAAACTGGAAGTTAAACCGTGTCGAGGCCGTGTCGGCACAAGTTCCCGGTGTGCGTATCCCGATGCGTGGCTTCATGGGTTCGGTCGGTGTTCTGCCCGGCGAGAAGGAAGTTGACGAGTGGCTGGCACGTGAATCGCAGCTGGGTGCAGTCGGCGGTGTGGCATTGCCACCAGAGCCGACCAGCGCGCTCCCTGCAGGAGTCTGCGGCCCGAACGGCAGCCACAAAGATAAGTGCCTACGTACCATTCCACCGCGTGAAAACGGCGGCAACATGGACGTGAAACAAATGGTCGAAGGCACCACATTGCTGGTACCGTGCTTCATCGATGGCTGCGGCCTATTCATTGGTGACGTTCACTTCGCGCAGGGTGATGGCGAAGTAGCGGGTACCGCGATTGAGATGGGTGCGGTTGTGACCGTGCAGACCGAGATCCGCAAAGGCATGGCATCGCTGGTCAAGCAGCCGATGTTTGAAGGTGGCTCGCAGATCAAGGCACTGGAACCCGATCGTTTCCACGCAGTGGTTGGCTATCCGCTGAAGAAGGCTGGCGAAGTGCCACCGCAGTGGACCTATCTGGATAGCGAAAAAATCAAGCCGCTGACTAACCTCTCAAACGACGTCACCCTGGCAGCGCGTAACTCGTTGCTGGCGATGCTCGAGTGGCTGCAAAAGACCAAAGGCCTGAGCAAGGATCAAGCGTTTGTGGTGACCAGCGTCGCATGTGATCTGCGCATCAGCAACGTGGTCGATGTACCGAACTACGCTGTGACGACGATCTGCCCAATGGAGATCTTCGACGCGAAGTAATTCTGTCGGTAGGCTCGGGTAGCGACGTAGCGGGACCGCGTTGCTCCCGGGCTTTTTTCATTTGCGTGCCGTTCATAATGCTTGATACTTTAGCTGCGCGAATGAAAAAGGCTCGCTCTCAAATCACCATGCATAGAAGACAATTTATGCAGCAAGCCGCCGGCTTGCTCGCTACCGGCTTATTGCCAGCGCTGGGCGCCGGCGTGGCTTGCGCCCACACACCCTACGCGCAGTGGGATGTATTCCGTAAAAGTCACCTGCAGCTACTGACTTCGCATGCTGATCTGGCTGGCGATGATGTCGGTGATCTTTGGGTCGAGGTGTTGCGTGCAAAATTACCGCTGAGCCGGGCGATGGTCAGTCGGGCGCATGATATGCCCCGTATCGCTGCGCTACTCAAAACCAATCAGAGCAAGCTGGCGGTACTGTCGTATATGCACGCTCGGCTAATGTTTACTGGATCGCCACCATTTGAAGACTTTGCGCCACTGCCGCTGGAGGTCGTGGTGGATGACGGCAAGTACCTGCTGGTGTCGCGTCCGGATTTGCCGCTGCATCATGGCTTCTTGATCGCGACGACCTTGATGGGTGAAGCGCAGAAATTGAATTTGATCGATCCGGGTAAGGGTCGATTCGGCATGGCGCTGCACGCAGGCGCTCGTGCATTTTTCAGCGGCGAGAAACTCGAGATGCCAAGCAGCTCATGAACCGGCTTGTTCGGTACCTAAGCACCTGTTGTCTTGTTGCGGGGTTTGTTGGCGGGTCAGCGCACGCGCACGACTCGATTAACGCCGAGGCACGCAAGAACTACATCACCAAGATACAAGAGCTCCAAGTCGCCGCCGCCGCTGGCTCGGCAGCGCTGGTACGCGCGAAAATTCTGTATCAAATGGGCGTGACGCTGGATGAGATCCGTGACCTGTTTAATCAGGATATGATCAGCCACGGTATCGTCAAAGGGCTGGAGACCTCGCTGCTGTTGAATGAGCTGACCCGCATCGGCAGTAAGTTAGAAGTATCGCCAAAAACTGGTCTGTATCTTTCGCAGTTGCAGCACTACCGTGAATCGATCCGGCTTGACCCGCGCGCGCCCTATATTGATCACGCGCACTACATGCTGCTGAAGAGCCATTTCTATGACAGCTTTAGCGATAACCCACTGGCGCCATTCTCGCAAACCAAAGAAACACTGGCCGAGATGATTGGTATCGGCGAGGGCTTGATGAAATCCAAGCACCCGAAAATCAATGGTGAGGAACTGCGCTTTATTCTCGGGATTCATTACCTGCAGGCGATCAAGCAGCAGCAGGGTGATAAAGAAGACACCTTGAAAAAGCTGAAAAAGCTGGT
Source organism: Betaproteobacteria bacterium (assembly GCA_016868055.1). Classification (GTDB taxonomy): domain Bacteria; phylum Pseudomonadota; class Gammaproteobacteria; order Burkholderiales; family Burkholderiaceae_D; genus Pernthalerella. The sequence goes on along the minus strand of VGHX01000009.1, from coordinate 42,411 downwards.
GCAGGAAATGCACAAGGATTATCCGCAAAGTCTCAAGCTGCTCACGCTTGAGTCATTAATGTCTTAGCTCGTCGCAAATTACCTTGCTCATGCCTGAATCAGCCTGGCTTCTGCTGTGTGGTGTCATGAGACGACTTTTCCGGCTCGGCATCCAATCGATTAATCATTGGTCCAGGCAGAGCACGCTGTACTGCCTGCGGCGAGCGTGTTTCGGTCTGACTATGTGGTCAGTGGCGGCCGCGTCTTTTGCACATCAGACCGGCAATAGCTACCTCTATCTGAAGCAGACAGACGGCCAGCTCACGATTGATCTTGATTTTTATGTACGTGACCTGGGCAACCTGCTGCAAAAACCAGGTGCAGAGCCTGAGCCAGCACCTGCACCCGACAAGATTCAAGCGCTCCAACCAGAGATTACTCAGCTGATCGAGAAATCGCTTAGCGTTGAAATTGATGAGCAACCGCTGGCGCTACGCTTTGTGCGCCAGACCGTAGTACTCCATAACGACGGGCTGTACGTACGGCAGCAATTCACCGCGCCGGCGATTGAACTGCAAGCACGCTTTGTCGTGGTGCGTTACGGGTTCTTTACGCAGAACGATAAGCTCGGACGCGCGTTTTTCAAGCTGGCGTTAAATGGTGATGAAATATCCTCGGTATTTGATCAGGTCACCTCGACTCAGCGCTTCGCACTGGGCGCAACCAAGCGCTCGTCGACCATTCTTTTATTTAGCCATGAGGGCGCCAAACATATTTGGGAAGGCCCTGACCATTTACTATTTTTGCTGACCTTGCTGTTGCCCGGCTTATTGCTGTGGGGTGCTCGACCGCAAACCGCTGATCCATCCGTCGCGTTAGCAGCTGATCAGGCTTCACCGTTGCCGAAGAACGAATCAACGCTACTGTCCGGGAGCCATCATCGCGCGGCATGGCTATTTGCGTTAAAAGTGATTACAGCGTTCACGGTGGCGCACTCGATCACGCTCGCAATGGCGACGCTGGGTTTGATCAGTCTGCCGAGCAAGCTGATTGAGTCGGTGATCGCGCTCTCGATCATGATCTCGGCGATCCTGAATTTGCAGCAGCGTCTTCATATTAACCACTGGCTACTGGCATTTTCATTCGGCCTGATTCACGGCATGGGCTTTGCGAATGGATTAAAAGAATTAGGGTTGTCGTCATCGTATTTTATTGAGACCCTGATTGCATTCAATGTAGGCGTTGAATTCGGACAGTTGTCGGTGGTGTTATTGGTGGCGGTACCACTGGTATGGTTAGTTCGCAGCGATGCCGGTCGAGAGCGGGTGATGCGGTGGGGATCGATGGCGGTATTATCGGTATCGACAATCTGGTTTATCGAGCGACTGTTGGCCTAATAACCTATGAAAACATACACCTTGACCGTTATTACCGGCGGCGCCAGTGGTATCGGTGCTGCGAGTGTCAGGCACCATGTGAAACGCGGCGATACCGTGATCGTGCTGGATCTGGCCAGTGCCTGGTCGGAGCAAAAAGCGCATGCCTTGGGTCCCGCAGCCTTCTACGACTGCGATGTACAAGATGAGCAGCGCGTGCGCGCGGTGGCAGACCTGATTGAGGCTGAGTATGGCCCCGTCGATAATCTGATTACCAGCGCAGGTATTTTGCAGCGCAAGCTATCACCGGACGTGTTACCGATGGCGCACTGGGATGCGGTCACCAATATCGATCTGCGTGGCACGTATCTTTGTTGTGCGGTATTCGGTAGCAAGATGGCCGCGCGTGGCAGAGGCGCAATCGTGAACATTGCATCGATTACCAGTTTTCGAGCGTCGCCACTGCATGCCTATGGTCCCGCCAAAGCCGCTGTCGCCTCGCTCACGATGGGCTTGGCTGCAGAGTGGGGCCGGTCGGGTGTACGGGTGAATGCAGTAGCGCCCGGCTTCACATTAACCGAGGCGATGCAGAGCGCGATTGATCAGGGTGACCGCGACCCCATTGAATTGTCGCAGCCCACAGCGATGAACCGTCTGGTAATGCCGGATGAGGTCGCGGATGGTATTGGGTTTTTATTGTCGGATGCGGCGCGCGCGATCACGGGTATCGTGATGCCGATTGATGCGGGTTGGCTGTGTTGCAGTCATCTTGATGCGTGGGGCGGCATACCCGGCGCAGTGTAAGCGCCTTAGCCTGAATCGATAACTCGGCGCGCCCTTTTGAGCACTGGCCAAGTCACGATGATCAGTGTTGCTGCGGCCAGCCACATCGCAATCGGGCGAGTGAAGAATAACAGTGCGTCGCCATCGGATTTAATCAGCGAGGTGACCAGGTTTTCTTCCAGCATTTTGCCGAGCACTGCGCCGAGAATAACCGGTGCAATCGGAAAGCCGTTTTCTTCCATCACGAATGCGATCACGCCAAAGCACAGGATCAAGATCACGCCGAGGCTTGAATTAGTGACAGCAAAAGCGCCGACGATACAAAACAGAAGAATGGTCGGCATCAGAATATTTCGCGCAACGTTCAAGACTTTGGTGGCAAGTTTGACTATCAACCAGCCGAGCGGCAGCATAATCAGATTAGCCAGCATGAACACCAGAAAGATCGCGTAGATATTTTGCGGGTTGTTAATGAATATCGTCGGACCCGGGTTCATGTTTTTCAAATACAGCACGCCAATAGCGATCGCGGTGATTGAATCGCCGGGTATACCGAATACGATCGCCGGTATCCACGCACCGGCCAATGCCGAGTTGTTGGCCGCGCCAGATTCTGCAATACCTTCTACGTGGCCAGTGCCGAATTTCTCCGGTTCTTTGGAAAACTTTTTACTGGTGGCGTAGCTAATCCACGCGGCCATATCAGCGCCGGCGCCCGGTTGAATGCCGATGAGCGTGCCAAGCGCACTGCCGCGCAACAGCTGCAGCGGGTAAGTTTTTATCAGACGCCACATGCCGCCAAAGATATTGCCGATTTTGGTTGCGACAACGACCGGTGGCGGCGCCATGTCGGTCACATAGCGCAGCAGCTCTGATACGGCAAACAGCCCCACCATCATGGGTATCAGCTCGATACCACTCATCAGTTCTGGCAAACTAAACGTAAACCGAGGATGCGCCGCGGGATTTTCCATGCCAACGCAGGCAATCAGCAGACCGATGAGTAGTGAGATGGACCCCTTTAACCGGCTACCGCTGCCCACAAACACTGCCGCTGATAATCCCAGAATCATCAACCAGAAATACTCGAACGATGAAAACTGCAGCGCGAATTCGGCCAGTGAAGGCGAGAACAGAATCAGCACGACCGTGCCAAACAAACCGCCAATGGCAGAGAACACCAAACACGTACCAAGCGCTAGCTCGGCTTGGCCTTTGGTAGTCATCAGGTACGCCTCGTTGGCGTATGCGGCTGACGCTGGTGTGCCGGGTATGCGCAGCAAGGCCCCCGGAATATCGCCTGAAAAAATCGCCATTGCGGTTGCAGTCACGATAGCAGCGACCGCCGGTACCGGTGGCATAAAGAAGGTGAGCGGCACTAACAGCGCGGTGGCCATGGTGGCGGTAAGGCCGGGTATGCAACCAATGACCAACCCGAATATTGCTGCACCCAGAATCACGATCAGTACTTGCGCATCGAGCACCAGATCCAGTGCGGCCATCCACACGGCGACGCTCATGCTATGTGCCTCACCACTGAATCGGGCTTAACACGCCCCACGGCAAAGGTACGCGCAGGCCTTTGTAAAACAGCGTATGAATCAATAATGTCAGGCCGACTGCGAGCGGTGCGATACGCGAAGGCCGCACCGCTAGCGCATAAAACATCACAGATAAAATTGCGATACCGCACAGTAGAAAACCAAGAAAATCTGATGCCAGCACATAAAACACCAGACACGCCAGCGTGATTAAAAAATTACGTCGATGCAGCGGTGATTGCAGCCATGCACCCAGCTGCACCCAGGCCTGCTCGGTCGTCGCTTGCCGACCGCGCAATATCAACAGCACTGCGCACAGCGCTAGTAAGGCCGCCAGCGCTTTCGGAAAAACCGCAGGCCCAATCTGCTGGCCCGGTACCTCCGGAAAACCACTGGCGTTCCAGCCGATCAGCAGCGCCAGCAGCAGCAGCGCGAGCCCGCTCAGAGTGTCGTGCAGCTTCATGCTGTGCCTTATTTCACCAAGCCGACTGATTTCATGGTGGCCCCCATGTCGGCGTCACCGCGCCCCATGAACTGCTCGAAGGCTTTGGCATCCGCATAGGTCACGCCAAAGCCCCGGCTGGCCATGAAATCCTGAAACGCTTTACTGTCATAGATTTTTTTCAGCGCGCTGCCGAGTTTGGTTTGTGTTTCCGGGGGTAAGTTGCGCGGCGCTGCTAACCCGCGCCAAGCGCCCAAGGTCCATTTACTATTTGCGGCTGCCTGCAGCGTGGGCACATTCGGATATAAGGTCGATGCTTTATCGGACATGATGACCAGTGGCCGGGCTTTACCCGCATCGATCAGCGCGCGCGCCTCCGGCAGCGAGCAGGTGACAAACTCGACGCCACCCGCCACCAAATCATTCATTGCCTGCGCGGCACCGGTGGAGGGTACCCACGGCACACTCGCTGGATCGATACCTAAATCTTTCAGCATCCCCGCCATCGCCAGATGCCAGATGCCACCGAGGCCGGTGCCCGAAGATTTGAATTTACCGGGATTAGATTTGATCGCTTTGAGTAAGTCATCCAGTTTTTTATAGGGCGCATCGGATCGTACGATGACGGCAGCGGGATCAATATTCATCAGCCCAAGCGGCGTGAAATCACGCCCGGTGAGCGGGGTGAGTTTGGCCCAGTGCAGCATGGTGATATCCACGGTGACCATACCGAGTGTGTAGCCGTCGGCCGGCGAGGCGGCGATCGCCGCATGACCCACTACGCCATTACCTCCCGCGCGGTTGACCACATTGACCGGCTGACCGAGCTCTTTCTCGAGCAATGTGCCAATAATGCGCGCCACACCGTCGGTGCCACCACCGGCTGCAAATGGCACGATGAGCGTGATCGGTCGTGTCGGGTAGTTATCAGCCGCATGCGCGATATGCGACAGGCTCAAGCTCAGTAGAGCTGCAGCGAGGATGCGAGCCCATGGTCTGAAAAACATGCGTGTCTCCTGAATTATTTTAATGAATCGTCTTACTCACGATTATTGTTTTTAGTCGGGCGTCGTCGTCACGCCCGTGTTGCTTGCAAGCTTTGTTCTTATTCCGTAGTCATCATAAAACCGCCTCGTGCGCCGCGCGTGCCAGCGCAGTAATCTGCGTCCAGTTTTTTTCTTGAACTGCATCGCGAGGCGTCATCCAGCTACCACCCACGCACAGCACATTAGCTTGCGATAAATAATCAGCCACTTCCTTGGTGGTGATGCCGCCAGTAGCGCAGAATTGCGCCGCAGGAAACGGCCCATGCATCGCTTGTAGCCAGCGAGTACCACCGATTACCGCTGCCGGGAATGCTTTCAAAAAATCATAGCCGTCAGCGAGCGCATTCATGACCTCGCTCGCAGTAGCGACGCCGGGCATCAGTAGCAGCTGGTGTGCACGGCAGTAGCCGCCCAGCGCCGTTGAGTAGCCCGGGCTTACCAAAAACTGTGCGCCGGCATCACGAGCCGCCGCAGCGGCGCCCGCATCACACACTGTTCCAGCACCAATTGTGAGAGCGGGCAGCGCTTGTCGTATCTGCTGGATCGCCTGCAACGCAACCGGTGTACGCAACGTAATTTCAAGAACGCTGAGGCCACCATCACTCAACGCTTGGGCGAGTGGAATCGCATCATGGACATCATCAATTACCAGCGTTGGTATTACACCAACCGACTGCGTCAGATGTTTAAGCTGTTCAATGGATAACATCGCTGACTTCCTTCTGCCGCGACGAAAGCCAGTGCTGTACCTCGGCGCGGGTTGGCAGAGGTGCGACTGCGCCAAAGCCGGTCGTCGATAGCGCTGCCGCTGCGTTAGCGGTGCTGATCGCTGAGGTGATCGACTCACCCGCACAAAGACCGGCGAGCAGGGTGCCAGCGAAGCAGTCGCCGGCACCGGTAGCATCTACACGATCGACGCGATGCGGCGCAAGCGTTACACGTTCACCCGCGATCGATGCAAGCACACCGCGATCACCGAGCTTCAAAATGATCTGACGGGCACCGGTATCGATGCACCATTGCAGGGCTTCCTCCGCCGAACCCAGCCCGGTGAGTGTCAGAATATCTTCCAGGCTTGGCAGGAACAGGTCGGCGTGCGCTGCGGTCGATCGAGTTGTTTCGCGTGCGCGCTCTACTGGCCAGAGCGCCAAACGCAGATTCGGGTCATAGCTGATATGCGTGCCGGCTGCTTTGGCGGTTGCTATCGCTGCTGATACGGTGTCATGTGACGACGCACTGATTGCCTGGCTGATGGCAGACACGTGCAGCCATCGCGCTGCGCGAATGGCGTCAGTAGGTAGCTGTTCAGGTGTGATTCGGCTCGCTGCACTGCCGCTTCTAAGGTAGCTAAAGCGGTGCCCTGCGTCGGTATGCGACACAAAATACACGCCGGTGTGGGCGTTCGCGTCGCGCATTACAAATGACGTGGCTACACCTTCACGCTGCCATAAATCGCGTAGCAGATCGCCGAACGGATCGTTGCCTATGGCGGTGATGATCGCCGCGCTACACTCAAATCGCGCCGCAGCGATCGCCACGGTAGAGACATCGCCGCCAAAGCCCTGCAAGTACTGCTGGCTGGATGGTGAGGTTTGATTGAACTCGACTAGCGGCTCACCCAGCGTCAAGACCTGCGGCGTGGCTGTCGGGGTTTGGCTCATCGTCTGCGCGCGTGTGATTTTGCCTAGTAGCGGTTGTATTTCTCAAGCGCTTTGCGCATTGATTTCTCTTTCTCGATGATCGGAATCATCTGTGATTCTTTATCGTCATATTTTTTTAGCAGATCAACCACCTGAACCGCAGCGGCAGCGGGCACCACGACTACACCGTCCGCGTCAGCGACGATATAGTCACCCGGGTGCACCATGATTTCGCCGCATTTCACCGGGATTTGTTTATCGACGCTGATCATGCGTCCAACTGACGTGGCCGGGCTGACGCGGCGCGACCAAACCGGAAACTGAAGACGGCGCAGCTCGGTAATGTCACGCACCGAGCCATCAATTACTGCACCGGCCAGGCCGCGTACTTTGGCGGTGGTACCCATCAGGTTACCCATGGCCGCAATCTCCAACCCATCTTGCATCACATAGACCAAGACTGAGCCAGGCGCTGCCTCATCCAGAATATCGAGGATATGGTTTTGGTATTTGCGGGTATCGTTTTTGAGCACCGGACGCATCAGCGCCGTCGCTGCGCGTCCCACAATACGCGCGTCATAAATCGGTTTAACGTCGGCAGACATCCAGCCACGCGCGCCGGTCGCTTCTTCCACCGCGTCGGCAATATTACCCGTACTATTTTCAGGTTTTTGCAGTGCCGCGATGATTTGCTCGGGGCTCATTGCACGCGCCGGCACGGCAGTCATCGCCATTATCAAGCCACAAAATACGGCGCTGACCGCGGCAACTCTTGTTAATACGCACTGGCGCGGGGAAATAAACGTATTGAGCATTTTAATTCGGCGCAAAAGGTTGATAACCCGGCAGGGTCAAACCCGCCGCTGCATATCACCGGAGAATACAGCGAAATAATCGTCACGGACGCCGACCTTGCAGGTCGGCGCCGTTGTTTACGCACCAAGTGATTCAGTGCTTAATACCTTTCAACTGAATACGCGAACGGCTGAACCCGCCGCGGCAGTTGCTGCTGTTGAGTCAGAGGCGATTATTACCGAAACCCTGCAAGTGGCACGCGCGAAAAATACGGGCGCATATCGCCCATCCACCGCCTTAACTCGCGTACCGGAATGTCGGTAGCGTCATGGATTTTTAGCAGAATCTCGCTGCTGATCGCGAGCCGGCGTCTTTTCACCTTGCTTAGTACCGAGGGCGAGAGTCCAACCACGCGGCCGAGCGCAGAAAGCGAGCGCGCGCCAAGTTTCTCGCACAAACGGTCTAAAAAGGCCTCGGGTGCATAGTGCAGTAACTGCGATTGATTCTCTGGCTTCATGTCGATCTCCTTGTGGGGGATGGCACGCGAACTGCGCCGCGTTACCTGACCGAGATCGTGCCCCAGATCGGGCTCTGTAAAAACCAGAAATAATGAGATTGAAGGTTTCGAAAAATAGGATTATCTAAATATTAATAACAAAAAACCGCTGCAATATTTAGGGTTATTAACTGAACACCGTCCCGGTGCACTCACCAAACCCGATACGGGCGGCGCCTTTGATTGCGCACCATCCGCGTAGTGTCACCTGATCACCATCTTCCAGAAAAATGCGTTGCTCGCCGTTGGGTAATGCGAGAGGCACTTTCCCGCCATGGGTAATTTCAAGCAGGGCAGCAAGTTGGTGCGATTCCGGGCCCGAGAGTGTGCCACTGCCCAGTAAATCACCTGCTTGCAGATTGCAGCCATTGACCGTGTGATGTGTAATCAACTGTGCCAGTGTCCAATAAGCGTGTTTGTAATTGGTTTGGCAGATCGTATGCGGTGGAACATTGGCCTCTCGCATCGCGGGCGTTTCAAGCGTCACCTTAAGTTGAATATCGAATGCGCCCAACGCACGATTATGTTCGCCGTCTAAATAGGGTAATGGCTGCGGTTCATTCGCGTCGCGCGTGAAAGGCAAGCGGTAGGGCGCGAGTGCTTCCAGCGTGACTATCCATGGCGAGATGCTGGTGGCGAAGCTCTTGGAGAGAAATGGCCCAAGGGGTTGATATTCCCAGCCTTGAATATCGCGCGCCGACCAATCATTCAGCAAGCAAACGCCAAACACATGCTGCTCGGCATCCGCCATAGGAATAGACGTGCCGAGCAAATTTCCGGTACCAACAAAAATGCCCAGCTCAAGCTCAAAGTCCAATCGTTTACTCGGCGCGAGTGTCGGGCTTTCTGCGCCCGGTGGCATCAGCTGTCCTCGTGGACGATGCACATCATGCCCCGACAGCACAATACTCGAGGCGCGGCCGTGATAGCCAATCGGCACCCAACGGTAGTTGGGTAGTAGCGGATTATCCGGGCGAAATAATTTGCCGACGTTGGTGGCATGATGAATCGAGGTATAAAAGTCGGTGTAGTCACCGATGTGCGCAGGTAGCGCGACCTCGACATCTTCTAACTCCAGCAGACACTGCGCGGTGATGGCTTGTTGCTTTGCGTCTTCACGCAGCAAACGCGACAACGCCAGACGCAAGCTGCTCCAGGCCGTGTGGCCAAGCGCCATGAAGTTATTAAGCGTGCTGGCAGATGCCGCCACAGCAGTGCGCTGCGCATCGCCATCGAGAATATTTTTTCTGCACAGGGCAGCGATATCGAGCACCTTATCGCCGATCGCAACGCCACCGCGAAATGGTTCTTCGCTATCTTTGCGACGAAACACCGCAAACGGCAGATTTTGAATCGGGAAGTCAGTACCGGGCAGGTTGGCGGAGGCGACCCAGCTGCTGAGCGTAGGGTCATGGGTTTCGTTGAGCAGACTCACGGTGACACACTCCCATCATGCATCCAAGCGGCATGCTGCGGTGCTTTTTTGGTTTTGCTCCACTCTTCCAGCATCTCCCATTTCACGGCATCGAGTTTGTTACGCATCTCAGGCGTGCCGCAATCATAGGCAAGTTCAAGACGATGGCCGTTCGGGTCGAAAAAATAAATACTTTTGAAAATCGTGTGGTTGACCGGACCAATCACGCTAATACCCGCAGCTTCCAGCTTGGCCTTGGTCTCAAGCAGAGTCTCAAGCGAATCGACCTTCATGGCGAGGTGCTGCACCCAGCTTGGGGTGTTGCGATCTCTATCCATCTCCGGCTGCGTGGGTAGCTCAAAGAAAGCGAGAACATTGCCGCCTCCTGCATCCAAAAACACATGCATATAAGGATCAGGCGCTTTGGTGGAGGGTACCTCGTTCTCTGCAATCGCCAATACGAACTGCATATTCAGATGCTTGGTGTACCACTCCACGGTTTGCTTGGCGTCTTTGCAGCGGTAGGCTACATGGTGAATACGCTCGATGTGCATGGATGCTCCTTCAGCTTGGGGCCGGCCTTATCAGCGCGGTAGCAAGGCGATAGCCACGCGACTCGCGAACTGACAAGATAGCTTTTTAATGTGCGTCTGTACTCTGCCGAGCGATCTGCATCGCTTCACGCAGCACACTGATGTCACCGACGTGGTTGGCCAAAATCAGAATCAACTTGGCATTCAACATCGCACTTTGTGATTCGCTCAGATCGCGATGCGTATCAATCAGCAACTGATAAAAATCATCGCCGGGCGAAAAATCGCGAAAATAGCGTTTGCCGGGTTCATGAAAATTTGGCTCAGTGATCAATGACATCTTTATTCCTCAACAAAATTTGCCGTCGCGCGTGCCACTGCGGCAACGATGCGTGAAACCTCGGTCTCGCGCCAGCGCGCAGCCACGTGCTGGTCTGGGCGTATGACGTAGCAGGTACCGTCAGTGGCATCGTATCTTGAGAATGCCAGACCTTCATGATCCAGCAATACATTCAAGCCCGGTGTACTGCCACGCTGTGCTATCACCAGCGTGGTAATCGGAATTGACGTCTCATGCAGCCCGAGTAATTGGCGTTGCATACCGACCGACACAGCACTCGCGTCTTCACAGAAATACAGTAGCTGAAACTGGCCAATCATTTGATCGATCAACCACACGAGCTGACCATCTTTTAGTAGCGGCGCATCATCCATCGGCGCACCCGGCACCATGTCGCCAGTGAAAGGCTCGCTGTCGGGCGTATTAAGCACCGAATCAGTCAGGAAACTTGGTACAGACAGCCTGCCTGAATTCACCAGCTTACGTGCAAATGGCAAGCTGCGTGAAAGCGCGAGCACGGCATTGCGAAAGGTCTGACTCACAGGCCCTTTGGGGGTAATGAAATCGGTTGAGCGGGTGGAATTAAGAATATTCTCGTCCGCGCCGAAGCCGCGTTCGTCGGTATAGCTGTCCAGCAGACGCAATGGCGCGCGTCCATCCATCACTAGTTTCAGTTTCCAGATTAAGTTGTCGGCGTCTTGTATGCCGGAGTTGGCACCGCGCGCACCGAACGGCGACACTTGATGCGCGGCGTCACCGGCGAACAGACAACGGCCATGGCGGAAGTCACGCAGGCGACGGCACTGGAAGGTATACACACTGACCCATTCGAGCGAGAACTCGCGTTCATCACCCAGCATGGCTTTAATACGAGGAATGACGCGCTCGGGTTTTTTTTCTTCTTCAGGGTTGGCATCCCAACCCAGCTGAAAATCAATCCGATACACATCGTCGGCCTCGCGATGTAGCAGCACGGATTGATTCGGATGAAACGGCGGATCAAACCAGAACCAGCGCTCGGCAGGAAAATCCGCTTTCATGATTACATCAGCAATCAGAAAACGATCCATGAACACCTTGCCCTCGACATCCAAGCCAAGCATGGCGCGTACCGGGCTGCGCGCGCCATCCGCCACAATCAACCAGTCAGCTTTAATCTGATAACTGCCTTCAGGCGTGGAGACGGTGAGGGCCACATGATCATCATGCGGTGATACTGCGGTCACTTCATGTTTCCAGCGAATCTGTACACCCACATCGAGCGCGCGCTTCACCATGTACTCTTCTAAGTAGTACTGCTGCAGATTAACCATGCCGGGCCGCTTGGAGCCGGTCTGCGGCCGCAGGTTGAAGTTGAAGACTTCTTCCTCGCGAAAGAAAGTTCGACCCACATCCCAACCCACGCCTTTGGCAACTACGGAATCACCACAACCGAGCCGATCGAGAATTTCCAGTGTGCGCTTGGCGTAGCACAGGCCGCGCGAGCCGACCGAGACGGTATCGTCATCATCCAGCAGCAGAACAGGTATACCGTGTTGGCGGGCGTCGATCGCTGCCGCTAAGCCGACCGGCCCGCAGCCGATCACGATCAACGGATGGTCCGCCACCTCGCCGCTACTGAGCTCGGGCGGTGCGACGAAGGGGAATGATTCATACCGGTAAGCCTGATGCATGCTTAGTCTTGCAGCGCGTGCCACATCTCCTTATCGCGCTCGGCTGTCCAGATGCGTGGATGTTTGATACCACTGGCTTCGTCCACGGCTCGCGTCACATCAAATGGCAGGCAGTGCTCATAGATGAACACATGACCAAATTTATGATCCATCTTGCTGCGCGTGTGTTTCATCGCGCCTTTCAGATCCAGGCCTTGTGCGACGGCTTCTTTGGCAGCGCTTAATAAGGTGCTGACAAAGTCTTGGGTGTAGTCGATGCCTTGATTGACTTCTTGCGGATTCATTAGCGCAGGTCCGCGTCCGGGAACGAGTTTGTCGGCATTCATCGCACGCAGTACTTCCAGCGTGTGCGGCCATTCTTCGAGTTGTGCATCGCCGGTGTAGGCGGCTGCACCATACTCGACCAGATCACCCGAGAACAATACCTTTTGCGAAGGTATCCAGACGATAGTGTCGCCCTTGGTGTGGCCCATGCCAACGTGCATGATCTTCACCTCGAGCTTACCCATGAATAGCGTGAGCTCTTTTTCAAATACGAGTGTCGGCCAGGTAAGGCCGGGTACGGTCTCGACACCCGCAAATAATCGCGGAAAGCGATCAATTTCGGAGCGCATGTCCTGCTCGCCACGTTCAACGATCAATTCATAGGTGCCGCGCGAGGCGATGATTTGCTGTGCACCTTCATTGAAATACGCCGATGCACCCAGCACGCGCACTGCGTGGTAGTGGGTAAGGGTGACGTATTTGATCGGCAGATCGGTGATGTCGCGAATGTGTTTGATGAGTGATTGCGCCATCGCCGGTGTGGCGGTGGTGTCAATCACCATCACGGAATCATCGCCGATGATCACGCCAGAGTTAGGGTCACCCTCGGCGGTGTAGGCGTAGGCGTTGTCAGACAGCTTGATGAAGCTGGTCTTTTTTTCTTGCAGGTCACCCTGCGAGGCGAATTTCTTGTCAGTCATTGAATCCTCTATGCGGTTTACGGCCAGACAAATACAAAAGTCGCAATTTAGATAGGAATGATGCCTGCCACAAACAAAAATAGAGTAACCTGGCATTCGTCCTTAGTCAATCTATTTGATAATGCCGAACTATTTACATAGGCTTAAGCCATCCGTAAACTAACTCGTCTCCACTCCGGAAGCCTTTGCATGGAAGACAAAAAAAGCCGTGGCATCCAATCCATCGAGATCGGTGGGCGCCTGTTGACCGCCTTGGTCGAGGAGGGCGCGCCGATGAGTCTGGGTGAGCTTGCAAAAAAAGCAAATATGCCGTCGGCAAAGGCACATCCTTATTTGGTGAGCTTTGGTAGCTTTGGCTTGGTAGAGCAAAACCCCCTGACCGGCCGCTATGAGCTAGGGCCTTTCGCCTTGCAGCTCGGCTTGATCAGTTTGCAGCTGCTCGACCCTGTGCGTATTGCGATACCGGTTATCACGCAGCTTGCCGCCGACATTGATCAGACGATCGGTCTTTCGGTCCTGGGTAATCGCGGTCCAACGATTATTTACATCAGCGAGTCGAGCTACCCCATCCACGTCAATATGCGGACCGGTACCGTGATGTCGATCCAGGCTACGGCTACCGGCCGCGTGTTCGCTGCATTTCTGCCACCAAAGCAAGTTGAGCGCATGGTCGAGCAAGAGCGGCGCAGCGGTGTGGCCAGTGACTTTGGTGCAGCCGATATGAAGTCGGGCGCCCTAGAAAAAATCTTGGTGGATATTCGCAAGCGGGGTATGGCGCGCGTCGAGGGTAATCCCATCCCAGGTATCAATGCGGTCTGTGCGCCGGTATTTGAGCACAGCGGCGCTATCAAACTCGGCATCACCGCGATCGGCCCAGCAGGTAGCTTCGATGTCAGCTGGGAGCATGACAACGTGAAGAAAATTAGTGAATGTGCAGAGCAGGTATCCCATCGGCTGGGGTATCGAGCGTTAGCATGAAGCTTTAGATTGGTTAGTTAACCATTGACTTTTTATATGCGCTGGCAAACGACAGCAGAACCTGACACAGGTAGCTTTCGCAAATGGGCGGATGATCTCGCTCAGGCCTTCGTTCGTCTGGAGCCGACGAACTTGAATCCCGGTGCCCCTTTTACAGGGCAGATTGTGCAAACCACCGTGGGAGATATCCAGATCTCTCGCGTGAGTGCCTCGGGGCACAAGGTCAACCGCCTGGCAGAACACATACGCGTTGGTGAGAGGGATGTCTGTTTCGTCAACCTTCAGATCAGCGGACTGGGGAGTACACGCCAGCAAGGCCGCGAAATATCAGCTTCGCCAATGGATTTGGTCGTAGTCGACACCACAGAGGAGTTCGAGATTGCTCACCGCGCACATTTCGACCTATTTTCTCTCGAGGTACCGCGCTCTAAGGTACCGGAGCAATTACTGAGATGCGGAGGCTGGTCTTCTGCACGATCGCCGGTTCATAAGGAATTAGCTAACGCCTTATTTAGTTATGCGTCGCTTTCACTTTTGTCTGCCGAATCGCAAACGATGCCTGCTGAATTGATCGCCTCTCATGTCATCGGCTTGCTGGGTTGTTTTGTAGTTGTCGACGAGCGGGATGATGAACCAGCCCCAGATACCGACGCAAAGCGCGCCGCAGTGTTGAGTTATCTAAGTCGACATCTTGAAGACGAGGATATGGGCGCTGAAAAGATAGCCAGTGCGTTTGGTATCTCGGCTCGCTACGTACACAAGCTTTTTTCAGTGACCGGAAACTCCGTCTCTGAGCATCTATGTAAGCTTCGGATTGAGCGCGCGAAATCGTTGTTGAGCCAAGCTTCAGTGTCGAAGCTGTTGATCACTGACATCGCTTTCAATCTGGGCTTTCGCGACATTTCCTACTTCAATCGCCGCTTCAAGCAACTCACTGGCATGACCCCTTCGGATTTTCGGCGGTCGCAGATGATGTCTGCCGCTGGTTGACGCCCTTCCCAAGGACCTTCTGTTCGCTTCGGTCCAACCCTCCTGTTCACTACTGTCCGAGCCTATTCCCGTAGCGGGGCCTATGTTATCTCCGGTGCCGCCGATAGAGCGGTCCAGTAGTAGTGCCTAACGATTAATGGACTCAAGGAGACAGGGATGGATGAGTCGCGCCGCGCGTTTTCACTCGGAAGCCTGGTGGCCTCCGCCTCCGTCATGATGGGGGGCGAAGCTCTTGCTGACGTTACTGGTTACAAGCTTTCCGGCAAGCCGGAAGCCTTCGTCAAAAAGATGGGTATCAAGTATCCGATTGTTCAAGCGGTGATTGGTGGATCGACGCCCGATCTTGCTGCGGCTGTCTCAAACGCAGGCGGTATGGGTGGGATCGGTATGTCTTGGTCACCGGAGCAAGAGGTGCGCGATTACGTTAAAGCGACACGATCACTGACCAAAGCACCGTTTGCGATTGGCTATGTACTCACGTTTGGTGCGGGCACGCTGCCGGCTGCGCTCGATGCCGGGGCGCCAGTGATTCAATTTTCTTTCGGTACACCCAATAAAAAACAAGTGTCGATGATCCGCGCCGCCGGTTCGAAATTCGGTATGCAGGTCAGCACCGCAGATGGTGTCAAACAGGCTTTGGATGTGGGTGCTGATTACATCAGCTTGCAGGGTCAGGAGGCCGGTGGGCATGTTCAGGCGCAGGGAAGTTGGCGAGATAACCTGCCGCGTGCGTTGGAGACCGCTGGTAAGACACCGTTGCTGGTGGCTGGTGGTCTGTCGACTGGTAAAGACTTGCGTGAAGTGTTGCTGATGGGCGTATCGGGTGGGGTGTTCGGCACACGATTCGCGGCGACAAAAGAGTACCCGAGCCATCCGGAGTACAAGCAAAGAATGATTAATGCACGCTCGTCGGACACTGCACTCACTGTTTGCTTCGACGGTGGTTGGCCGGGTGCCCTACATCGTGTACTTCGTAACCCAACACTTGATGCTTGGGAGGCTTCAGGGGCTCAATGGGCTGGCTTGAGACCAGGCGAGGGCGATGTCGTCGGTACTATCGGCGATATGAAATTCGCGCGCTACAGCCTTTTCCCCGCCTTTGTCGTCACTCAGGGCAAGCCGCAAGAGATGGCGATGTATGCTGGGCAGGGCATCGGTGCTATCCGCGATATCCCTAAGGCAGGCGAGGTTGTTGAGCGAATATGGAGTGAATGCGTCGGCCTCACAGTTTGAAGCGAGCCAAGTGTCATTGATTTACCCGCGACGGCATGCATTATCCGTCGCGGCGCTTACGCAGGTTGGGATGGAGTTCCTCTAGTATCTCCGCCCCATGCTCAAGCACAAAATAGCGGAATGCCTCGGCTGCCGGAGACTGCGCGCTACCGTTCAGGGCAACCACGTGCCACGCACGCGTGATCGGCGTCTCGTCAATATCGAGCACCACTACTTTGTCGTGCGTGACTTCCAGGCCCACGGTGTGCAATGAGACGAAGGATATACCGAGGTTGGCGATCACTGCTTGCTTGATGCTCTCATTCGAGGACATCTCCATGGAGATGCGCGGGGTTAGGCCGCGTTCCTTCAGGAAGCGCTCCATCAAGACCCGCGTGCCCGAGCCTTGCTCACGCGTGACCAGCTCAAACTGGTTCAGCGCAATCGGCGCAATGCCTTGCGCGCGCGCGAGCGGATGATCCGGGTGGGCGATGAATGCATGCGGGTGCTCGGCGAATACCTCGACCCGCGTATCCATATCGGCGGGTGTGCGGCCCATAATTGCCAAATCAATATCGCCATCCCGCAGCAACTCGACCATCTGATCGCGGTTGCGCACCTCAAGCCTTACCTGCAAACCGAAATGCTCCTGGCGAAAGCGCGCCAGTAATTGCGGCAAAAAATACTTGGCGGTGCTGACCAAGCCAATGCGAAGCGTGCCGGGTTCGGCGCCGCGCAGCTTGGCCAGCGTGATTTCAGCCTCGCGCAGCGTCACCGCGACACGCTTTGCGTAGACCAGAAAGTACTCTCCGGCGGTGGTCAGCTCGACCCGACGGCCGGTGCGCGCAAATACCTCTACGCCGAGATCGCTCTCCATCTCTTTTATCTGCATCGACACCGCTGGCGCGGTCAGGCTTAATTCCTCGGCGGCCTTTGAAAAGCTTAAATGACGCGCTGCAGCAAGAAAAACCCGCAGCTGCCGCAAGGTGAGATTGCGGAGAAGTTTCAAATTCTTCAACTTCAGATCCGATAAGAAAGGCTGAACCAAATGAACATATTTAATGAATATACCTTAAGCATTGCAGCAACTAGAGTTCGGGCATGCTCGACGGATTCAGCGGGCGCTCGACAGGGGAAATAGCAATGAATAAGCCGGTAGATGGTCGTATCACCGATGTTAAGACGCGCTACAAGGGTGGCGTACTGAAATATGCGCAGATGGGTTATTGGCGGCCTGACTATGAGCCGAAAGAGACTGACGTTATCTGTGTTTTTCGAATTACGCCGCAAGAGGGCGTTGATGCGATTGAAGCGGCTGCCGCGGTTGCCGGTGAATCATCGACAGCCACCTGGACAGTGGTATGGACGGACCTGTTAACTGCGCATGAGAGCTATCAGGCCAAAGCCTACCGGGTTGATGTGGTGCCCGGCACCGGTGAGGGTACCGGCAAAGAGCCGCAGTATTTTGCTTACATAGCCTACGACATTATTTTGTTTGAAGAGGGCTCGATCGCGAATATGACCGCTTCGCTGATCGGCAATGTGTTCTCATTCAAGCCGCTAAAAGCAGGCCGGCTGGAAGATATTCGTATTCCGGTGGCTTATGTAAAAACCTTTAAAGGCCCGCCGACCGGCATTATTGTCGAGCGCGAGCGCCTCGATAAATTTGGCCGCCCTTTGCTGGGTGCGACGATGAAGCCCAAGCTCGGTCTATCCGGCAAAAACTACGGCCGTGTAGTGTACGAAGGCCTGACCGGTGGACTGGATTTCACCAAAGATGACGAGAACATCAACAGCCAGCCTTTCATGCACTGGCGCGATCGCTTCTTGTTTTGTATGGAAGCCGTTAACCGAGCACAGGCAAACACCGGTGAGATTAAAGGTCACTATTTGAATGTGACTGCCGCGGACATGGAAGAGATGTACGCGCGCGCCGAGTTTGCAAAATCGCTCGGTTCAAACATCGTCATGATCGATCTGATTGTTGGCTGGACCGCGATTCAGTCGATGTCGAACTGGTGCCGCAAGAATGACATGATTCTGCATATGCACCGCGCGGGTCATGGTACGTACACACGCCAAAAAAATCATGGTGTGTCATTCCGCGTGATGGCGAAGTGGCTGCGTCTGGCAGGTGTTGATCACCTGCACACCGGTACTGCAGTGGGCAAACTCGAGGGCGACCCCATGACGGTACAGGGCTACTACAACGTCTGCCGTGAGACCTACAACCATCAGGATTTATCGCGTGGTTTGTTCTTTGATCAGGACTGGTGCGATTTGAAAAAAGTCATGCCAGTCGCTTCGGGCGGTATTCATGTCGGTCAGATGCATCAGTTAATTACGCTGTTTGGTGACGATGTCGTGCTGCAGTTTGGTGGTGGCACGATTGGTCACCCGAGCGGTATTCAAGCAGGTGCGATTGCCAACCGAGTTGGTCTTGAGGCGATGGTGAAGGCGCGCAACGAAGGAAAGGATATTGCCAATGAAGGACCAGATATCTTGCGCGCCGCGGCCAAGTGGTGCAAGCCGCTCGAGGTGGCACTCGAGACCTGGAAAGACGTGTCATTCAACTATACGTCGACCGATACGCCGGACTTCGTCACCACGCCAACTGCATCTTGAACATAGGTGCAGAGATGCTGGATCCCGGCCTGCGCCGGGATCCAGTTGCTAAGCGCTGACTGAATAAATACCTACGAACTAAGGATTAACAATGAAAATCACCCAAGGGCAATTTTCTTTTTTGCCTGACCTGACTGACGAAGAGATTCGCGCACAGGTCGACTACGCTATTAGTAAAGGCTGGGCCTTATCGGTTGAATGGACCGATGACCCGCATCCACGTAACTGCTACTGGAATATGTGGGGCATCCCCATGTTTGAAATGCGCGATGGCGCCGCGGTGCTGTATGAGGTGAACGCTTGCCGCAAGGAACATGCCGAGACGTATATCAAGGTCAATGCCTTCGACAATACGCGCGGCGTGGAATCGATGGTGATGAGCTTTATTGTGCAGCGTCCTTCGCATGAGCCTGGCTTTGGTCTGCAGCGCACGGAAGAGCACGGTCGTACTATTCGTTACACCACGCATAGCTATGCAGCGACGCGTCCGGCCGGTCATCGTTACAGCTGATCTGAGAGGCAGCGGTAATGAGTGAAGCGGTTGACATAGCATCCCCACCAACGTCGGTCGATCTGCAGCAGATACTGCGCGATGCAGAGATTGAGCCGGTCATTGAGTCGCTCGAGAAGGAGCTGGTGGGTCTGGCGCCGGTAAAGGCACGCATACGTGATATCGCCGCATTTCTGGTGGTGTCGCGGGCACGCAGCCAGTTGGGTCTGGAGGCGGGTACGCCGAGCTTGCACATGTGCTTTACGGGTAATCCCGGCACCGGCAAGACCACGGTAGCGATGCGAATGGCGGAGATACTGCATCGCCTTGGTTACGTGCGTAAAGGTCATGTGGTGTCCGTCACGCGCGATGATTTGGTAGGCCAGTACATCGGCCACACCGCTCCCAAGACCAAAGAAGTACTGAAGAAGGCGATGGGTGGGGTACTATTCATCGACGAGGCCTATTATCTGTACCGACCCGAGAATGAGCGGGATTATGGTCAGGAGGCGATCGAGATTCTGCTGCAGGTGATGGAAAATCACCGCGATGATCTGGTGGTGATACTGGCTGGGTACAAGGACCGCATGGATACCTTCTTTCGTTCCAACCCCGGTATGTCGTCTCGTATCGCGCATCATATTGATTTTCCGGACTACAGCGAGACCGAGCTGGTGCAGATTGCAACACGTATGGTCGGCACCATGAATTACAAGCTCGACGATGAGGCGCAGCAGGTCATGCAGACCTATATTCAGCTGCGTCGGCAGCAGCCGCATTTTGCGAATGCGCGCTCGATTCGCAATGCGCTGGATCGCGCGCGTTTGCGCCAGGCGAATCGCATCTTCCGGCAGGCGATGGCGGGTAATGCCAGCGTCGATGCGGACGCTTTATCAACCATCTGCGCCGAGGATATTCGTGCCTCGCGTGTTTTTTCGGGTGGGCTCGACGCGCAGTCGTCGTAAGTGTGCGAACGAGCGCACTGTGTAGCAATCATTTGTCATCATCACTGAGGATATCGCCATGCATCAGGGTCGTACCACGCTTTCCAAATTCCTGATCCAGCAACTGAAGGGCTCGCCTGAGCAAAGTGATCTGGCAGCGCTGCTGGTGGATATTGCTGCCTGCATCAAAGCGATCTCGGCGATGACGTCCAAAGGCATGCTGGGTGACGTGCTTGGTAGTCTGGATAGCACCAACGTGCAAGGCGAGACGCAGAAAAAATTGGATGTGCTGTCTAACGTCGCTTTTATTAATACGTTTTCGATGGGTGGTTTAGTGGCGGGCCTCGCCTCTGAGGAAGTCGATGATCCGCAAGAAATCGATCCGCAAGATGGTAGCGGCCGCTTTCTTGCAATATTCGATCCGTTGGATGGCTCATCGAATATTGACGTCAACGTCTCGGTCGGTTCTATTTTCTCCATATTGCGTGCGCCTGACGGCCGAGCGCCAACGGTCGATGATTATCTGCGCCCAGGGAGCGAGCAGCTCGCGGCGGGCTACGCGATTTACGGCCCCGCCACGATGATGGTGATCACAGTGGGTAAAGGCACGCACGGTTTCACATTAGATAGAGAAGTCGGTAATTTCATTTTGACGCACCCGCATATCGAGGTGCCTGCAGATACCAGCGAGTTTGCGATTAATGCGAGTAATGAGCGCTTCTGGGAGCCTCCGATTCAGCGCTATGTCGCTGAGTGTAAGGCCGGCAAAAATGATGTGCGTGCTCGTGATTTCAATATGCGCTGGATTGCCAGCATGGTGGCTGAGGTGCATCGCATTCTGATGCGTGGCGGTGTGTTTATGTACCCGCGCGACATGAAAGACCCGAGTAAGGCGGGTCGTCTGCGCCTGATGTACGAGGCGAATCCGATGACCATGGTGGTGGAGCAGGCGGGCGGTCTTGGTTCTACAGGTCGCTCACGCATCCTGGATATCAGCCCTGATGAGATTCATCAGCGCGTGCCGGTCATTCTCGGTTCGCGTAACGAGGTGGAGCGTATCGAGCGCTACCATCGCGACTATGACAGTGGTGCCGATCAGCGCTACACCTCGCCGCTGTTTCAAGAACGGTCCCTCTTTGCAAATTGATGTGAGATCCAGGATATCGTTTTATTGGAGTTCGTAATGTCTGTAAAAAATCCCATCGTCGCAATTACTGGCTCTTCAGGCGCCGGTACGACGACTGTCATGAAAAGCTTCCAGCATATCTTCCGCCGCGAGGGTATCCGCGCGCAGATTCTGGAAGGGGATTCAATGCACCGTTTCAACCGGCTTGAGATGCGCGAAGAAGTGAAGCGGCGGCAGGCGGCGGGTAATTATTCTTTCAGTCATTTCAGCCCGGAGGCGAATTTACTGGGCGACCTTGCTGATACGTTTCGCACCTTTGGGGAATCGGGCAAGGGCCGTGTCCGTAAGTATATTCACGACGACGCTGAGGCTGCAGAGTTCGGGCAGGAGCCGGGTACTTTTACGCCGTGGCGCGAGATGGAAGATAAGCCCGAGTTACTGTTTTATGAAGGCTTGCATGGTGGCTATGTCGGTGACGGCGCTGATGTTGCGTCACATGTTGATTTACTGGTTGGTGTGGTACCGATTATCAACCTGGAGTGGATACAAAAGCTGCATCGCGATCAAAATATGCGCGGTTACTCGCAAGAAGCGGTCATGGATACCATCCTTCGCCGCATGCCTGATTACACCCGCCATATTTGTCCGCAGTTCTCACGCACCCATGTAAATTTTCAGCGTGTGCCAACCGTAGATACCTCTAATCCTTTTATCGCGAAAGATATTCCCAGTGCCGACGAGAGCATGGTGGTGATTCGATTTGCTGACCCCAAAGGTATCGACTTCCCTTATTTACTTTCAATGATCGAGCGGTCGTGGATGACGCGACCAAATACCTTTGTCATACCGGGCGGGAAAATGGGCCTGGCTATGCAATTAATCTTTACCCCGATGATTCTGCGCTTGATGGATCGCAGACGTCGCGTCTGAATCGGAGGATGCAATGGCAATCGTAATGTACGACCTGGATGGCACGCTGTTGGATACCGCCGGCGAGATTGCCGAAGCGGTGAACCAGACCCTG
Organism: Betaproteobacteria bacterium; assembly: GCA_016868055.1. GTDB lineage: Bacteria > Pseudomonadota > Gammaproteobacteria > Burkholderiales > Burkholderiaceae_D > Pernthalerella. The sequence continues at coordinate 19,939 of VGHX01000009.1, read as the reverse complement.
CATGATTTCGGCCATGAGCTGGTCACTGAGCAGCAGGTTCGCGACTGGATCGGTCACGGTACCGGATGGCTGATGAAAACCGCCTGGCAGCATACGCAGGGGCCGATGGATGCGCCTTGGGATAAGGTGATGGAGCGCTTCGTCATGCACTACGAAAAAACTGCGGGTACGCACAGCCGCGCCTTCCCGCATGTGCTCGACACGCTCAAGCGCGCCCGCGAGGCAGGCCTGAAACAAGCCATCGTAACCAACAAAGAGTCGCGCTTCACTGCGCGAGTGTTGGAGCAGCATGGGTTAATCGATTCGTTTGACATGATTATTAGCGGCGACTCGCTGCCCGTAAAAAAACCTAATCCTGCGGTGATCGATCATTGTCTTGCGCAGATGGGTCTGAGCGCGGGTGAAGCGCTGTTTGTCGGTGACTCGGAGATTGACGTCGCTACCGCCAAGTCGGCCGGTGTGGTGTGCTGGGCGGTTAACTATGGCTATAACCTGGGCCGACCCATCGAGGACGCGATGCCGGACCGTGTTATCTCCGATATCCGTGACGTGCCAAGTTTCTTTCGTGCGCTATAGCGATCCCTCATCATGAGGCCTCTTGGTGAGCGTCGCTGTGTGCTGTTTGATGTGGACGGTACGATTGCCGAAACCGAGGGCTATGCGCATTTGCCGGCATTTAATCGCGCGTTTGAGCAGGTTGGCCTGCCATGGCGCTGGAGCCGCGACGATTATCACGGATTATTAAAGACTGCGGGTGGTTTCGAGCGCTTGCTTCGTCACGCTGAAGATATTGGTCAAGACTCAGAGGCGCTGCGTGAGCAATTAACCTTAGTACACAAGGCAAAGAACTCACATTACGGGCAGATAATGGCCGCTGGTGCGGTTCCCGCCCGTGCTGGTTTCGCTGAGCTATTGCGCGCCCTACATGCCAACGCGATTTCATGGGGTGTGGTCACCACGACTAGCCGTGCCAATTGGGATGCCTTGTGGCGTTACTCGCTGCAGCCGCTGGCGCTGCCTCAGCCGAGCGTGATTGTTTGTGGAGAGGATGTGACCGCTAAAAAGCCTGACCCGCAGGCGTATCTGATTGCGCTCGAAAGGTTAGGCTTGGCGCCAGATCACTGCTGCGTGATAGAAGACTCCCGTAATGGCCTGCTCGCAGCCAAAGGGGCAGGGCTGGATGTGGTGATTGTCGCGAGTGAGTTTTTTGGTGACGAGCAGTTCGAGGAGGCGCAGCTGCTGGTCGGTGAGTTGACCGAGCTACTCGCGCATGTGTGATTCCATTCAAAACGGCGCATTCAGCTTGACGATGGTCCAATTCAGGTAAGCGGCGAACGCGACCCATCCTAAGTAAGGCAACATGAGTAGCGCTGATTGCGGCGAGTAGCTTCGCACCAGCAGCACCATCAATAAAATCGATAGCCAGAGCGGTACGACCTCGAGCAACGCGATATCCGGTCGCTGCGAGGTAAAGAAAATCAAACTCCAGAAAAGATTCAGCACCAGATTCAGCAGCAGCGCGCCCAGAAAATAACGATGCTGCACCTCGTCAGCGCGTCGCCAGGCTTTGACGCCAGCGATTGAGGTGAGAATGTAAATGGTAGTCCACGCCGGCCCAAATAACCAATCGGGCGGCTGCCACGAGGGTTTCTGCAGCTGGAAGTACCAAGGCCCGATCTCGGTCGCGGCACCGCCAAGGCCGCCCACGAGCAACGACAGTAGTAGGGCGATATAGATCGGTTTTTTACTACTGCTATCTGCTTGCATGGACTGTAGGCTCAATCAAACTACTGAAACGACTTAAACAACTCACACGACTCACACGACTCACGCGACTCACGCGACTCACGCGACTCACGCGACTCACGCGACTCAAACGACTCACGCGACTCAAACGACTCAAACAACTCACACGACTCAAATGCTTATGCGGCGCATATCATCGTCGCCGCTGGTGCACGCAGTATAGCTATCGTCGCTCAGACTCGCGCGAGCCCCAGCAAGTGCGCCATATCCTTGAAGAAGATTTTCACATGCGCCAACGGCTTGGAGCGCACCAGGCGTTTATTCATGTAGGCATCGAAGGTGAGTTTCTGTACGTCCTTGTCGCGGCACATTGCCACAAAACGCTCGCGACGCTTGTCGCTGGAGTACCAGAAGTGCTGCATGATGCCGAGCACCCAGAACACGCGACCGTGCGCGCGCATGAAGCGTTTACGCGCCATGGCCAGACAACTTGCATCACCGGTGGCCAGATACGCATGCACCGCATCCGCGGCCAGTCTTCCGCCTTCCATGGCGTAGTAAATGCCTTCGCCTGAAGAAGGCGCGACAACGCCCGCCGCATCACCCGCCAGTACAACATCGCGACCGTTATCCCAGCACTTGAGTGGCTTCATTGGTAGCGGCGCACCTTCGCGTCGCACGGTTTGTGCGTCTTGCAGGCCAACCGCAGTGCGCAGCGAGGTAGTGGCATTGCGTAATGAAAAGCCTTTGTCCGCGCTACCGGTACCGATCGACAGCGTGTCACCGTGCGGGAACACCCAGCCATAAAAATCCGGTGACAGATGGCCTTGATAGAACACATCACAGCGTGAGCCGTCGTAGTCTTGCGGCTTCACTTCAGGTGCTTTCACAATTTCATGGTACGCAAACACGTACTTTGTATCGTTTGCACCGGGTACGGTTTGCTGCGCCACCGCTGAGCGTGCGCCATCGGCACCAATCACTGTGCGCGTTCGTACGGTCCGCTTGACACCATCGTCACCATTGACGTAGCACACGGTGCGCACCCCGTCGGTGTCGATGCCGACACTGGTGAATTTGCCATCGGTCCTTGTTGCGCCTGAATCTGCAGCACGATCGCGCAGCCACTCATCAAACACCTCGCGATCGACCAGGCCGACAAAGCCGCCTTCGATCGGTATATCTACCTTGGAGCCTGAGGGCGCAATCATGCGTGCGGAGCGTGCTTTCGCCACCAGCAAGTGATCGGGAATATCAAAGTCTTGAATTGCGCGTGGAGGTATCGCACCACCGCAGGGTTTGATGCGACCAGCCCGATCAAGCAACAGCACGCGATGCCCTTTGCGGGATAAATCATTGGCGGCGGTCGCACCGGCTGGCCCGCCGCCGACCACTACCACGTCATAGATATCGTTCATGTTCCGCTCCTGTTGACGTGCTCTAGCTGAAAGAAGGTTGCGCTGAATGTTCACGCGCAGCGGCTATTGGTTTGCTGCCGATCGTCATACGACTGGCCAGCAAGGCAGAGGCAATAAACAGCACCGCTTCGAGCGCGAACACGCTGCCGTAAGCTACTCCGGTGGAGGCAATCAACCAGTGCGCCAGATCACTGGCTGCAGTGCCCAAGAGTCCGCCAAAACCAAAGGCAATCGCTTGCGCTGCGCCCCACAGACCCATACGAACGCCCTCGCGCGCAGCGCGCCCCTCGGTCGCGAGCCGCATCATTTGTCCGATCGCCGCGATCGAGAATGCGCCGTTCGCGGCGCCCATTAAAAATACATTCGCTTTGAGTGGCCAAGGTGGTCCGACGTGGCCTGCGACCGCAAGCCCCGCCAGTGCAGCCGCCGATGCGATGCAGCCGCCCACGCACCACAGTTTCAGCGAGCCAACGCGTCCACGCGCAAAGCGACTGCCAACCAATGCCACTAGCAGCATGCCGACCAGGACACCCGCGTGCTGTACGCCCGATAGGCTGGTGGATTCACCCGGTGTGTAGCCGAACACCGTACCGGCAAACGGCTCAAGAATCAGATCTTGCGCGCTGTAGGCCAGCATCGACACAAAGATGAAGACGGTGAACTGACGCGCGAGCGGCTCTTGCCAGACTTCGTTCAAGGCGACTCGGAACGGCACCACGCGCGCTTGCTCGTCGGCGTGATGAGGCAGAAATTCTTCGTCGCCCGGATCATGCTCAACACGGAACAGCGCAATCAAGGTGATCGCCATCGCCATCGCGCACACCGAGATAGTCACGCCGAGTAGTCTGACGGGAGTGTAGGGGTCGAGCAGCTGGCCTGCGGTGCCTGCGGTAACAGCAAAGCCCACGATCATCATCAGCCACACCGTGGTCGCCGCGGCGGCGCGACGCTCAGCTGCAACGCGCATGGCGAGTAGCACCAGCAATGAGGTGCCGGCAGCACCCACGCCCAGCCCGATCATCACAAAACCCGCCACAGACAGCAGCAGGCCTAGCACGGGTGAGGCATTCATCAGCAGCGTGGCCAAGGTGGCGATGATGGCGCCGATTGCCAGCACCGCCATGCCGCCGATAATCCATGGCGTGCGACGCGAGCCCTGGTCCGAGCCATGGCCCATGCGCGGGCGTGATACTTGTACGAGGTAGTGCAGCGCAACCAGTGCGCCGGGTAGTAGCGCCGGTAGCGCGAGCTCAACCACCATGATGCGGTTAAGCGTTGAGGTCATCAGAACGACGATAGCGCCGAGCGACGCTTGCACCGCACCCAGCCGAATAATCTCCGCCCATCCAAATGTTTTTGTCATTGTTATCCCCCCAGGCCACGTAGCGCAAACGCGGCGACCATCATGCCGGCCACCAGTAGCGGCACACCGAACGCGGAGAGCTGCAATGCTCTCTCTAAGGGTGACGCTACGAAACGCTGCATTAGTTTTAATTGTCCGAGTACCAGCAGCAGCAACGCGAGCGCGTGCAGTGGCCGCTGCCATTCAAGCAGTAAGAGGATGACCAGAAGCTGGGGCAGCACCATCACCCAGCACGCTGTGCGCGCTGCGCCTTGCACGCCGAGCCTGACGGGCAGCGATCGCACACCCATCTGGCGGTCGCCCTCTACCGATTTGAAATCGTTGAGCGTCATGATGCCATGGGCTGCGATGCTGTAGAGCAATGCCAGCAGCAGTGAGCGCGCGCCGGGCATCGCACCCCCCGCCATCACCGCCGCGCCGGTGACCCATGCCAGACCTTCGTACGACAAGCCGCATGCGGCGTTACCGAGCCAGCCATTATTTTTGAGTCGGAGTGGCGGTGCGCTGTAGGCCCACGCGAGTACTAATCCAGCGATTGCCGCCCCAAAGCCCCAGGGGCCGAGCGCGGTTGCGACCATCAGCGACAGCAGGGTCCAGAGTAGCGCGATATAGAGGCCCCAGCGCCCCGGCATGCGTCCTGAGGGAATCGGCCGCTGTGGCTCGTTGATAGCGTCGACATGGCGATCAAACCAGTCGTTCACCGCCTGGCTGGTGGCGCACACCATCGGTCCGGCCAGCAAGATACCGACCCCGATCAAGGCCCACTGGCCGTCGAGGGTGACGCCAGACGCGACAACGCCGCAGGCGAATGCCCACATTGGCGGAAACCACGTGATGGGTTTCAGCAGCTCGGCTACGGCGGAGAGTGAAGGGCGCGCCATGCAAGGATTTTGCATGGCAGGTTGCCGTGCGTCAACAAAAGTTGACGCGTTTGAGAGTCATTGACTATTTACGCTGCGGCGCAGCGACCGGGCTAGTCGCCGCCGAGGCCGCCAATACCGTACTGGCGCAGCTTGACGTACAGGCTTTGCCGTGACAGCCCGAGAATCTCGGCCGCAGTGGCACGGTTGTCCTGGGTGAGCTTGAGCGCCGCCTCGATCGCGAGTTTTTCGATCAGATCGGTGGTCTCGCCCACAATCTCGCGCAAGGGTACCCGCCCGACCAGTTCCGATAACTGCTCAGCCGACTGCGGTATGTCGTGCCGGCCGTTCTCGTTACCCAGCCGTCGACCGACGTCGCGGATCGTAAAGCCCAGACCGCCAAGATCGCTGTGCGGCACAGACGCAGCAGAAATCTCGACCGGTATGCTGCCGCCGCTTTGCGTGCGCAGCGTGGTGGCAAATAGCTTGACGTTACCGCGCTGACGCAAGTTGGCCAGCAACACATTCAGGTCGATGCCCGCTCTGCCCAGCCACCGGTCGAGTGATTCGCCAAGTGCGAGCTCAGCGCGACCGAGCTGCACCATCTCTGCAAAGGCTCTGTTAACTGCCAGAATATCGCCATCATTGTTGGTGATGACGAAGGCATCCGGGGTCTGCTCAAGCACGCGCAGCACCAACTCGGCACGCGCATCAGCGCCCGCTACCGGGGTGACGGCGGTGCTGCCCAGTCGCAGCAGAAATAGCTCACCCGCTTCTTCGTGCATGACGGAGACCGACAGCGTGCAGCGCTCGCCACCGACCTTGACGGAGATCTGATCCGGCTGCCCACTGGCATGCACTGTGTCAAGTAACTTGGCGACTGTGGTGCGCGCTTCGCCGTCGATGCAATCCAGGACGTTGCGACCGACTACTTTCAGCACCGAGTCGCCGATGATGGCTGCGGCGGCCGGGTTGGTCTCGATAATCTTCATGTTCTTACCGTCAACCACCAGCACGCCTTCGGCGGTCAGGTCGAACAGAATGCGGTACCGCGATTCGAGATGGCGCAAGCGCAGATAGTCGCGCTCGAGCGCCTGCTGCGCATCAACCAGCTGCTGCTGCAGCTCGGCCATCGACCGTAGATCGCGACCAAGTGCAATGGTGCGGCCCTTGGGGCCGACGCGCAGCGCACAGAACGAGAGCGGCAGATCGGGGCCATCAGTGGTAGCGACGTTAATCTGACGCCAGCTGATGCGACCTTCGTTTTCGGATTCTTTCAGTAGCCGCTCGATCTTTGATTTGCTTTCGATGGTGACGGTGTCCTGCCAGGCTTTGCCTGTCCAGTTGGCGGCTTCGCGCACATTGGCCAGCACGCCATTAGTAGAGGAAACGTCGCGGATAACGCCTTGCCCGTCCAGTACCAGTACCACATCGGCGGAAGCAGACAGCAACGCTGCCACAGCCTCCGTGCCTAGGCCGGAGAGGGATTGTTTTGGGGCGTCGAATTTGGTCACTGAGGCAGCAGTAACATGGAGTCTCATGGGCTGAAGAATTCCGGTAACTGAAACAAACCGGATCATACGAGATGTCTGGCTTGATTGTGATCCTAATTACGGGATTGATCAACTAAATCAGTCACTTCAAAGTGTCAATTTAGTCTGACTTCTTTCTGGGCTTGTACCAGTCGTTGGGCCAGCGCAAGCGCATCCAACGCGTCAGTGGAGACACCGTCGGCGCCGAGGGTGGTGCCAAGTTGAGGTTGTCGGACCAGCAGCGGGCCGCCGATAATGATGGCCAAGCGGGGATTGAGCGATGTTTTACGGGCGGCGGCGATGGTGCTGCCAAGGTCATCGACCTCCGCGTCCAAGCTGGCGGATAGTGCCAGCAGATCAAACCAGTGGGTTGATAGCGAAGCCTGAATCAAGCCCGGCTCTGGCGAAGGAATCGCCAGCACCACCCAGCCCTCGCGACGGAAAAACTCCGACAAGATCGACAAGCCCAGTGTGTGGTGCTGTCCAGGCAGGGTCGTCATGAGAATGCGGCGCTCACTGCCGCGTTCGAGCGGCGAGCGCATGGCGGTCGCATGAAACGAGGGGCTGAGCTCGTTAAGCATGGCGTGAATACGCGTCATTGCCAGCGTCACTTGCGAAAAATTACTTTCGTCGGACTCCCACCATGCGCCGAGCAAATGAGCGGCGCCAACAAATAACTGCAGATAGATGCCCTCGAGCGGGATCCCGCGCTCGCAGTGGAAATCGAGCAGCTTTTGTGCGTGATCCGGGGCGCGCTCCAGCAGCGCGCGCGTGAACGCCTCTACCTCGGCAGGCCGGATGAGCTGCCGCTCAAGCGCGTTGCTACGCGGCTGGGCGTGCGCATGCACCAGGCGCGGAATGATCTCTGTCTCTACGACGTCGCGGACGCGGCGAACACCGTCGCTCGCGCCCAACCTCGTATCGGCAGCGCCAGAACCGCTGGTCTGGGTCTTCCTGTCCATTGCGCTCTCCTGCTTGGTCCGGAACCCTTGGAATGCCAGCCGTCAGGCCGAACGAAGCGCGGATTCTCTCTCGGGTGGGCTCTGTGGGGAACCCGCCACCCGTGGGCGAATGCCCCGGGTAGATGTCGCTCGTTGTACGCCGGCCGACCCGTTGCGTCAAGGAAATATGAAAAAAATGCCCGAATGACATGGAACTGTCAACAAATAATGATGTAAGGTTTAATTGACATATACTTGCCATAGGCCTACATTCAGGGGAAAAGCCTGTAGGGCGGAGGGCACGACATGCAACAACGGAGACACGGCACGGATCCGGCACGGCCTCTATATACCGCAGAGGAGCGGGCCCGTCGCGACGCGACCCACTGGACCTTGGTACAGGGCGTGCTCGCGCCTGTGCAGTTTTTGGTCTTTTTAATCAGCGTGGTGCTGGTGCTGCGCTATCTGCAGAGCGGGCAGGGTGAGCAGGCCGCAACCATCTCCGTCGTGATTAAAACCGCATTGCTGTACACCATCATGATCACCGGCTGCATCTGGGAGAAGGTGGTGTTTGGCCGCTACCTGTTTGCGCCCGCATTTTTCTGGGAAGACGTATTCAGCATGCTGGTGCTAGCGCTACACACAGCGTACCTGGTGGCATTGTTCACCGGCTCCATGCCAATCCGCGAGCAAATGTTGTTGGCACTGGCTGCGTATGCTGCCTATGCCATCAACGCCACCCAGTTCTTGCTGAAGCTGCGCGCTGCGCGCTTGCAGGCAGAATCCGAGGCAGCGGGAATTGATCCGGCGGTTGAACTCTCGGGTGGTTCTTCAGGCGTTCAGCAATCACCGGGAGTGACGGCATGAGCGCCGTGATCCCTATTGCCGCTGACACCGGATGTACCACGGCGCCCGTATTGCGTGAGCGTGGTCAGCGCGAGGTGTTCTGTGGTCTGACAGGTATCGTCTGGTTACACCGCAAAATTCAAGATGCGTTTTTCCTGGTGGTGGGCTCGCGTACCTGTGCGCACCTCATTCAATCCGCTGCCGGTGTAATGATCTTCGCCGAGCCGCGTTTTGCCACTGCGATTATTGATGACCGCGACCTGGCGGGTATTGCTGACGCGAATGAAGAGCTTGATCGCGTCGTCACCAAGCTGCTATCGCGCCGGCCCGACATCAAGATGCTGTTTCTGGTTGGCTCGTGCCCATCAGAGGTCATCAAGCTTGATCTTGCTACTGCGGCAGAGCGGCTATCGCGCCAGTTTTTGCCGAATGTGCGCGTGCTGAATTATTCCGGTAGCGGTATCGAGACCACCTTTACCCAAGGCGAAGATGCTTGCCTCGCCTCGCTGGTGCCGCAGTTGCCCGCAGAAGACCCTGATGCTGCGCCCGGCTTAATGATTGTGGGTTGCTTGCCTGATGTGGTGGAAGATCAGTTCGCGCGTTACTTGCGTGCTATGGGGATTGAGCGACTCTCTTTCTTCCCGCCGCGTTCATCACGCGCCTTACCCAGCCTCGGCAAACACACGCGCTACTTATTGGTCCAACCGTTTCTCGCTGAGACAGCGCGTGCGCTGGAAGAGCGTGGCGCACAGCGCATCGCTGCACCGTTCCCGTTCGGGGTTGAGGGCACCACCGAGTGGCTGCGCGCTGCTGCGCAAAGCTTCGGTGTGGACTTGCAGCGCTTCGAGCAGGTGACGCAGCCATCGCGCGAGCGCGCCATCAAAGCACTCGAGCGGCAGCGCGAGTGGCTGCAAGGCCGCCGTATTTTCTTCTTCCCGGATTCGCAGCTGGAGATACCACTCGCGCGCTTTTTATCGCGTGAATTAGGTATGCAACTGACCGAGGTCGGTACACCGTATTTGCATCGCGATCATTTGCAGCAGGAGCTCGCGCTATTACCTGCGGGGACCGCGCTGTCGGAAGGGCAGGATGTCGAGAAGCAGCTTGATCGTTGCCACGCTTACGCACCGGACATCGTGGTCTGTGGTTTGGGTCTTGCTAATCCGCTCGAAGCCGATGGCATGACCACCAAGTGGTCGATTGAATTAGTGTTCTCGCCTGTGCATGGCTACGAGCAAGCGGCTGATCTGGCTGAGTTATTCGCGCGCCCTTTGCGCCGTCGTGCCTTGCTGAATAAAGAGCGGGAGGCGCTATGCAGCTGACGCTCTGGACCTATGAAGGCCCACCCCATGTCGGCGCGATGCGAATCGCTACTGCCATGCGCGATGTGCACTATGTACTGCACGCGCCGCAGGGTGATACCTACGCCGACTTGCTATTCACCATGATCGAGCGTTTACCAAAACGCCCACCCGCAACGTACACCACGTTTCAGGCGCGTGATCTTGGCTCGGATACCGCAGGCTTATTCAAGAGCGCCGCGCGCGATGCCTACGAGCGTTTTCAGCCGCAAGCGATGATGGTGGGTGCCTCGTGTACCGCCGAGTTGCTGCAGGATGACCCGGGCGGCTTAGCGGAAGCACTTGATCTGCCGGTACCGGTTGTGCCGCTGGAATTACCGTCGTATCAGAAAAAAGAAAACTGGGGCGCAGCAGAAACCTTCTACCAAATGGTGCGCGTGCTGACACGTGCGCGCGCTGAAGGCGCAAAGCCTGAACGCGCCAGTTGCAATATTCTCGGCCCGGCTGCGCTGGGCTTTCGTCATCGTGATGATCTGCGCGAGATCCAAGCCTTAATCGAGCGCATGGGCATACGCGTGAATGTGATTGCGCCATGGTCGGCGTCGCCAAGCGATTTGGCGCGATTGACGGAGGCGGAATTCAATGTCGTGATGTATCCGGAGATTGCGCAGCAAGCAGCCAATTGGCTGAAGCGCACGCATGGTATGCCGTTCACCACCGTCGTACCGATCGGTGTACGTGCAACGCGTGAGTTCATTAGCGAGGTAGCGCAGCTGGCGGGTATTGAGGCGGATGCTGCGTTGGAAGATGAACGCTCGCGTGCGGGCTGGTATGCGAAGTCAGTCGATTCCACTTATCTCACCGGTAAACGGGTATTCGTGTTTGGTGACGCCACCCACGCGATTACCGCAGCGCGTGTCGCTGCAGACGAATTCGGTTTCGACGTGGTTGGGCTCGGTACCTACAGCCGGGAGTTTGCGCGCGAGGTACGCGCTGCTGCCGAGCGCTACGGCATTGAGGCGCTGATCACGGATGACTACCTGGAAGTTGAAGCGCGTGTTGCCGAGCTGTCACCGGAGTTGGTGCTTGGCACACAAATGGAACGCCACATTGCCAAGCGCCTGGGATTGCCGTGCGCAGTCATCTCCGCGCCGGTGCATGTGCAGGATTTTCCGGCGCGGCACTCACCGCAGATGGGCTTTGAAGGCGCCAATGTCTTGTTCGACAGCTGGGTACATCCGCTGATGATGGGCTTGGAAGAGCACCTGATCGCCATGTTCAAAGACGACTTCGAGTTCAATGAAAACGCAGCACCCTCGCATTTAGGTAAAGCGTGCACACCACAGCGCCAGCCTTCAGAGGCGCCGGAAGTGGTGGCGCCGGCTGCGGTGCCTGAACCCGCGAATGCGGGCGAGTTGATTCCGACCTGGAGTAACGAAGCCGAACGCGAGCTCGGCAAGATTCCTTTCTTCGTGCGCGGTAAAGCCCGCCGCAACACGGAGTGCTTCGCCAAAGAACGTGGCGTGCAGCAGATCACCATCGAGACCTTGTATGACGCGAAAGCCTACTACAGCCGCTGATAGCGCGATGCGCGTGGTGATCGTCACGATGGATAACCATCTGGCGGGTGCCGCAGCACGTGCCTCACGACTGGTGCAGCAGCGATTTCCGACGGTGTCACTGAGTATTCATGCGGCGTCCGAGTGGGCGGATGATGCATCGGCGCTAGCACGCTGCAAGGCAGATATTGCGACGGGTGACATCGTGATCGCCTCGATGCTGTTCATGGAAGATCACTTCACGCCGGTGCTACCTGATTTGCAGGCGCGACGGGATCAGTGTGACGCCATGGTCTGCATCATGTCGGCGGGTGAAGTGATGCGACTGACACGCATCGGCCGTTTCAGCATGGACGGCACAACGCGTGGGCCGATGGCCTTCCTGAAAAAACTACGCGGTAAGAGCAGCGACGGCAAACCCGCCGCGACTGCCGGTGCGCAGCAGATGAAGATGCTGCGACGCTTGCCGAAACTATTACGCTTTATTCCAGGTACTGCACAAGACGTGCGTGCGTATTTTCTGACGCTGCAGTATTGGCTGGCTGGTTCCGAAGAAAACATTGCGGGCATGGTGCAGCTGCTGGTGAATGGCTATGCCGATGGCGCGCGCAAGAGCTTGCGCGGCAAGGCACCCGCGAGCGCACCAGTGGAATACCCGGAAGTCGGTTTGTATCACCCGCGCATGAAAGGTGCTGGCGTGCACAAAGGTATGGGCGAGCGAATTGATCGCATACCTTCCGTGAATAATGCCAAGGCCAGTATTGGTCTGTTGCTGATGCGTTCTTATTTGTTGGCGGGTAATGCGCGTCACTATGACGGCGTGATTGCCTCACTCGAAGCACGCGGCTTCGCGGTATTACCCGCGTATGCGAGTGGTCTTGATGCACGTCCTGCGGTCGAGCGCTTTTTCATGAGAGACGGCCGCGCCACGGTGGATGCTGTTGTCTCGCTGACGGGTTTTTCATTGGTCGGTGGTCCGGCGTACAACGACGCCAAAGCCGCCGAGGAAATGCTGAGCGCGCTGGATGTGCCGTACATGGCGGTGACACCGGTCGAGTTTCAGACCATTGAGCACTGGGGCGGCTCGGAACGTGGTTTGTTACCGGTCGAGGCCACCATGATGGTGGCGTTACCGGAGTTGGATGGTTCAAGCGGCTCGCTGGTCTATGGTGGTCGCAGTGATGGCGCTGGCAGCAAGTGCACCGGTTGCTCGCGTGGCTGCACGTTCGAGGTGAGTGATGCCAGCCAGGACATGCAGCCGTGCAGCGAGCGGTCGGACATGATCGCCGCGCGTGTCGACAAAATGGTTGCCTTGCGTCGCTCGCAGCGTGCCGAGCGCCGGGTAGCGGTGGTGCTATTCAACTTCCCGCCAAACGCCGGTGGTACCGGTACCGCCGCCTTCCTCGCGGTATTCGAGTCGCTCTACAACACACTGGCCGCGATGCAGCGCGCCGGTTACAGCATTGAATTACCCGAAGATGTCGATGCGTTGCGACGCACGATCCTGAACGGTAACGCCGAGCACCATGGCGCACCCGCCAATGTATTAGCCAAGATCAGCGCGGATGATCATGTGCGGCGTGAGCCCTGGCTACGCGAGATTGAAGCGCAATGGGGACCCGCACCGGGTAAACATCTGACTGATGGACGCAATTTGTATGTGCTTGGTGCACGCTTCGGGAATGTGATGGTGTCGGTACAACCTTCGACCGGTGTGGAAGGTGACCCGATGCGCTTGCTGTTCGATAAAGGTTTCGCACCCACGCATGCCTTCTCGGCGTTTTACCGCTACCTGCGTGAAGACTTTGCTGCGCACGCAGTACTGCATTTCGGTACCCACGGCGCTCTCGAGTTCATGCCAGGTAAACAAGCGGGTATGTCGGGGGCGTGCTGGCCCGATCGTCTGATTGCTGATCTGCCGAATGTGTATTTGTATGCGGCGAATAATCCTTCTGAGGGCACGATTGCCAAACGCCGTGCCAATGCCACGTTGGTGTCGTATGTCACACCGCCGCTGGCAGAGGCTGGGTTATATCGCGGCCTGAATGAACTTAAATCGTCACTCTCACGCTGGCGTCAGCTGGGTCCGGAAGAAGATCACGAGCGTCCGGCACTCGCCGCGTTAATCCAGTCGCAGGCGTGCGAACTTGAACTGGCTCAACCAGAACCCGTCTGGGATGGTGACAGCGACACAGCCATCATCGGCTTGAATGAAAAACTGCTTGAGCTGGAATACACCCTGATACCGCATGGCTTGCATGTGGTGGGTAAGGCGCCAACGGTAGACGAGCGGGTCGATATGTTGCTATCGATTGCCGAGGCAGCGCACGGTGCCACCATCGATGATAAATTGGGTGCGGCGATACGGGCGATGCTGACCGGCACCGCAATCAAGCTCAGTGAATCTCAGCGCGAGCTGATGCACAAGCTGTCTGCCAGCAATGAGCTGCTGCATGAGCATTTCGAGTTGGATGGCATGCTGACCGCGCTGGATGGCCGTTATGTGCGCCCCGCACCGGGTGGCGACATGATGCGCTCACCCGATGTGCTACCGGCTGGCCGTAATCTGCATGGCTTTGATCCGTTCCGTTTGCCGAGTGCCTATGCTGTCAAAGACGGTGCGCGCCAAGCCGAGCGCTTGCTCGCCAAGCACCATGAAGATACCGGATCGTTTCCAGAATCGATTGCGATGGTGTTGTGGGGTACCGATAACCTGAAGAGTGAAGGCGGACCAATTGCGCAAGCGATGGCGCTGATGGGTACCGCGCCACGGTTTGATACCTATGGCCGACTCGCCGGTGCGCAATTACTGCCACTCGAGACACTCGGTCGTCCGCGTCTCGACGTGATGATTACGTTGTCGGGCATTTTCCGTGATCTGCTGCCGCTGCAAGTGCGCATGCTGGCCGAAGCGGCGCTGCTGGCTGCGCAAGCCGATGAGCCGCACGAGCAGAACTTTATTCGCAAGCATGTCGTGGCCTGGATGGATGAGCATGGCGGTGATATCGAGACTGCCGCTTTGCGTGTGTTTGGTAATGCCGAAGGTACTTACGGCGCGAATGTGAATCACCTGATTGATTGCAGTCGTTGGGATGATGAAGACGAACTCGCCGAAGCCTGGACCTGCCGCAAAGGTTTTGCCTACGGCACCAGTGGTCGACCGGTAGCGCAGCCACAGTTACTCAACAGCGTGCTATCGCGTGTTGAGCTGGCCTACCAAAACCTCGACTCGGTTGAAGTCGGCGTGACCACCATCGATACCTATTTCGATACCTTGGGGGGTATCAGCCGCGCAGTGAAGCGCGCCAAAGGGCCAGACGCAGAAATGGCACCGGTGTATATCGGTGACCAGACCCGCGGTGGTGGCACGGTGCGCACTTTATCCGAGCAAGTCGCGCTTGAAACGCGTACCCGAACTCTCAACCCGAAATGGTACGAGGGCATGCTGGCGCATGGCTATGAGGGCGTGCATCAGATCGAGTTACATCTCACGAACACCATGGGCTGGTCAGCCACCACAGGGCAGGTACAGCCTTGGGTCTATCAACAGCTCACACAAACCTTCTTACTGGATCCTGAGATGCGCGAGCGACTCGCGCGTTTGAATCCATCAGCATCGGCGCGTGTCGCAAGCCGCCTGATGGAAGCGTATGAACGGAATTACTGGACTCCCGATGCAGACACGCTGGATGGCATGCGTCGCGCCGGTGAGGAATTGGAAGATCGACTGGAAGGTATCTACGAGGGAGATAAAGCATGAACATCAGCACAGTGCCGGTAAGCGAGATTCGTCGAGAACGACGCGCTGACGGTGAGGGGAGTGTGCAAGTCTCGCTCGACCCTAAAGTCAATATCGGTAACGCCAAGGTATTTGCCATCTACGGCAAAGGTGGCATCGGTAAAAGCACCACATCATCGAATTTATCAGTGGCGTTTTCAAAATTGGGCAAGCGGGTCCTGCAGATCGGTTGCGACCCGAAGCACGACTCCACATTCACACTCACCAAGCGCTTGATGCCGACGGTGATTGATGTGCTGGAAACGGTAGATTTTCATAGCGAAGAATTGCGCGTCGAAGACTTTGTGTTCGAAGGCTATAACGGTGTGATGTGTGTCGAAGCCGGTGGTCCACCTGCGGGTACCGGTTGCGGTGGTTATGTGGTCGGCCAGACCGTCAAGCTACTGAAAGAGCATCACCTGCTGGATGAAACCGATGTGGTGATTTTTGATGTGCTGGGGGATGTGGTATGCGGCGGCTTCGCAGCACCGCTGCAGCATGCGGATCGCGCGCTGATCGTGACGGCTAACGACTTTGATTCGATTTTTGCGATGAACCGCATCGTGCAAGCGATTGGCGCTAAATCGAAAAACTATAAAGTGAGATTGGGTGGTGTGATTGCGAACCGATCCGATGCAACCGATCAGATCGACAAATTCAATGCGCAAATTGGCTTGAAGACGATGGCGCAAATTCCTTCGCTGGATGTGATTCGACTGAGTCGCTTGAAAAAAGCCACGCTGTTTGAAATGGAAGAAACACCTGAAGTCAAAATGGTGCAAGCAGAGTACCTACAACTGGCCGCACGGCTGTGGGCGGGCGCAGAGCCGCTCGAGTGCTCACCCATGAAAGACCGCGATATTTTTGATTTGCTGGGCTTTGATTAAAGAGGCAGTGATGGAACAGGCCAGCTACCAACAAACTCGCGCCAAGCTCGAAGAATATTTCGACCGCACGGCGGCAGATCAGTGGGCCAAGCTCACCTCCGAAGCGCCGGTGTCCGGCATACGCGCCACGGTGCGCGCCGGTCGCGACCGTATGCGTCAGACCTTGCTCTCCTGGTTGCCACACGATCTGCACGGCAAACGCGTGCTCGATGCGGGTTGCGGTACAGGTGCGATGGCCTGTGAATTAGCCAAGCGCGGCGCCGAGGTGGTAGCGATTGATTTGTCGCCGACACTGGTTGATCTGGCACGCGAGCGCTCAAGTGCTGATCCGCATGCGCATCGTATTCAGTTTGTAGCTGGTGACATGTTGGCCGATTCATTGGGTGAGTTTGATCATGTGGTGGCGATGGACTCAGTCATTCATTACGAGCGTTTCGATATGGTGGCAGGCCTTGCCCGCCTCGCGCAGCGCACCCATGGTTCAGTGGTGTTTACTTTTGCGCCGAGTAATGCCTTGCTGGCGGCCATGATTCGAATTGGTCGAATCTTCCCGCGCTCCGATCGCGCACCGTTCATCGCACCCGTATCAGAAGTCGCGCTGCGCGATGCGATCGCTGATCATGCCCATTTGGCGCCGTGGCGCGTTGGTCGTACCGAAAAAATTTCCAGCGGTTTTTATACCTCACAAGCGATGGAGCTCCACCCATGACTGACCTGATCGAGGCCATGTTGGTGCTGTTCTGGGCCGGCTATGTGCTACTGCACATTTACCTGTTATGTGCGCCGACCAATGAAAAGATTGACGAAACGAATCCTTTGCAAGGAGAGCCACTGTGCACAACAACAGCCACGAAATAAATTCGGTTGAAGATGCTGCTCGCAAGGCGGTGACCGACACAATTTTCTCGCCACGTTTTTATACGACCGACTTTGCGGCGATGGATGCCATTAATGTCGAGCCAGTACGCGCCGAGTGGGACGCGATGATGGCCGAGTATGAGGGTGATAACAACCACGATCATTTTCAGCGTGATGCAACTTTTGCGGATGAAGCAAGGGAGTTGTTTGCAAAATTGCCGAAGGAATTGCAGCAGGAATTTCTCGATTTCCTGGTCAGCTCACTGACCTCCGAATTTTCAGGCTGTGTGCTGTATAACGAGATTAAAAAGAATGTCTCAAACCCGGATATTAAAAAGCTGATGGAATACATGGCGCGGGATGAATCGCGTCATGCAGGCTTTTTGAATTCTTCACTCAAAGACTATGGCCTCGGTATCGATCTTGGCAATTTGAAGCGGAGCAAGCACTACACTTACTTCAAGCCGAAATATATTTTTTACGCGACCTATTTATCCGAAAAAATTGGCTACGCGCGCTACATCCGTATTTTCCGGCAATTCGAGCGTTATCCGGAGCGTCGATTCCATCCGATCTTCCGCTGGTTTCAGCGCTGGTGTAATGATGAGTTTCGTCACGGTGAATCGTTCGCGCTGATCATGCGCGCGAATCCCGAACTGCTTCGCGGTCACAATGTATTGTGGATACGCTTTTTCCTGCTGGCCGTGTACGCCACCATGTATGTGCGTGACCATACGCGTCCGGAACTCAAGCAGCAAATGGGCTTGGACGCGACTGAGTACGACTTTGAAGTATTTCGCATCACAAATGAGATTACCAAGCAGGTATTCCCGATCATGCTGGATCTCGATCACCCTGCGTTTCACGCTAACCTTGATCGCTTGTTTTATTGCTCGCAGCGGGTGGATGAAGGCAAGGCGGCCGGTGGCTTGTTCGGATTAGCCAAGCGCGCTTGGTGGAGCGTTGCGGGCGTTGCTCTCTTTGCCCGGATGTTCTTCATCCCGGTGATCTCGAATCAGCTGCCAGCCGAGACGCGCATGCAGCCGAGTTGGTAGACGAGGCTAAGTCAACGCTAGATCAACGCTATGTCCCAATACCTGCTCCCCGTTTTATTCACATTATTCGTCTGGTGGTTTTCTACCGGATCGATTTTGTGGTTAGGACGATTGTCGCGCCGACATTTCGCACCGGTGATGTTGGGCGCGACCATGGTGCTGGGCTTTGCGATCGTTGGCTTGCATATCTCGGCTGCACACACTTCGGTGGGCTCGGCCTACTGCGCGTTTACCTGCGCGGTGCTGGTCTGGGCCTGGCAAGAGATTGCTTTCTTGCTGGGGTATGTGACCGGCGCGCGTCGCAGTGAATGTCCGTCAGATAGCCGTGGCTGGCAGCGTGCTCGCCATGCGGCCGAGACGATCTTGCATCACGAGCTGGCCTTGATCGTGCTCGCCTTGCTGGTGCTGGCAGCAAGCTGGAATCAACCGAATCAAACCGGCTGGTGGACGTATCTTGTGCTGTGGACCATGCGGCTGTCGGCCAAGCTCAACCTGTTTTTGGGTGTGCGTAATTTATCAGAGAATTTTTTGCCGGCGCATCTGGCCTATTTGCAGAGTTACTTCTCTCGTCGGGCTTTCAACTGGTTGATGCCTGTCTCCCTAATCGCTTCCTGCGCGGTGGCTGCGCCGCTGTGGCGGGAAGTGGCGCTTCAGCCCTCTGCGGGTTTTGCTGCGACCAGTTTGTGTCTGGTGGCGGTGCTGCTGACGCTGGCGGTGATCGAGCATCTGTTTATGGTGATGCCGATACCGACGGGTTGGTTATGGAAGTGGGGACTCCGGGCGAGGGCCTAGACCCTATCTCGTCAGGCCGCTTGTGGCGTTGGCCGCATTGGCTTTGAGTGGGGGACGATCGGCCGATAGTGGCATTGATTTCAATGCAATCATTGATTACAATCGAGCCTTGCTTCCGGCACGGAGATTCCCGCTATGGCCAGCATTACCATTCGCAACCTAGATGACGACATCAAGCAAAGACTGAGGGTCCGGGCCGCCGAGCATGGCCGCTCGATGGAGGAGGAGGCCCGAGAGATTTTGCGTCGTGTGATGGGGGAAGCGCCACCCACCCGTAATCTCGCCGCCGCTATCCGCGCCCGTGTAGCGCCATCGGATCGGACCGATCTCGAGCTGCCGGCCCGTGAGCCTATGCGCGAACCGCCGCAGCTCGGGATGAATGATTAATGATCGTTCTGGATACCAACGTTGTTTCAGAACTGCTCCGCCCAGAACCCTCCGCCAAAGTCGAGTCTTGGCTTGCCGCACAAGACGGCACACAGGTTTACTTCACGACGGTGGGCGAAGCCGAGTTAAGGTATGGCGTCTCTATCCTGCCGGCCGGGAAGCGGCGAACCGCGCTGGTAAAAGCGGTCGAGGGCATCCTGGAGGAGGATTTACGAGACCGTGTGCTGCCATTCGATCGGCAGGCAGCCCGTGCCTACGCCAGTATCGCCGCAGAGCGACGCGCTGTCGGCTCACCTATCAGCCAGTTTGATTGCCAGATAGCCGCTATCGCGCTGTCGAATGGCGCCAGTCTTGCTACGCGAAATACCGCTGACTTCACGGATTGCGGTGTGTCCCTGATCAATCCCTGGCGCTAGGCTTCAGCCCGCAGCTCACAGCCCGCAGCTCACAGCCCGCAGCTCACAGCCCGCCAGCCCGCCAGCCCGCCAGCCCGCAGTCCAAATATGTCTATCTAAGTTGACATTAAAGGTGTAAATTACACTTTAATAGACTAGCTGCGCCTGCTCAGCGGCGACGTGGCTGCCAGACAGCTTGAGGAAGACGTCCATGCAGGCAG
>VGHX01000008.1 GCA_016868055.1 Betaproteobacteria bacterium | reverse complement strand
AAAAAATATCCCTCGCGGTGGCGAGGGAGCGCATAAGTTAATGCGTTGCAGCAATAAGGTCAAGAAAATTCTTTTAAAAAAGCCAATGAAATCAAGCGTTTTGGCCTGCAGTCTCGACCTTCAATACACACCCGTATCTGCCGGGCAGCTGAGGCATTGCCAATCGGGCAATTCAAGCCACCGGCGCGCTGCGCTTACAATGCGCCGCGAACCCCTCCGCCGCTGCCGACATGACCACCGCCGACCCCGCGTCAACCACCTCGCCCGATGCCCTGCCCGATCCCATGCCGGACATCCTGCCCATAAGCTTGCCCACAGCACCACTGAAGAACCGATTGCTCTGCATGGTGTACGAGGCCATGCTGCTGTTCGGCGTGGTGTTCATCGCGGGATGGTTGTTCTCGACACTGCTGCAGCAGCGCCACGCGCTGGCACTCAGGCATGCGCAGCAGGTGTGGCAATTCATTGTGCTGGCGATTTACTTCGGCTGGTTCTGGACGCACGGCGGGCAAACACTGGCCATGAAAACCTGGCGGGTACGAGTGGTGATGCGGAATGGACAAGCGCTGCGCTGGCCGCGCGCGCTGCTTCGATACGCATTGGCATGGCTGTGGTTCCTGCCTGGTCTCGCGCTCGCTTGGTGGATCAATGCACAAGGTGCCATGCTGTTGCTGCTACCGATGCTGAGTGCGGCGCTGTGGGCGCTGACCAGTCGTCTCGATCCGGATCGACAATTTCTTCATGATCGCATCGCCGGTACACGACTGGTCATCGGCGCTGCCGCAAAGGACCTGCGTGAAGGCAAACCAATAAGCGAGCGGAGTAATCCCTAGACATGCCCGCACATATTCAACGCCTGTGCGTTTACTGTGGCTCGGCCACGGGTCATGATGCCGTCTATGCCGAGTCTGCGCGAGCGCTTGGACAAGACATCGCACGACGCGGTATGTCGCTGGTGAATGGCGGCGGCCATGTGGGCTTGATGGGTGTTGTTGCCGATGCAGCGCTGGCGGCGGGTGCTGAAGTTACTGGTGTCATTCCCAGCGCATTGATGGATAGCGAAGTCGGGCACGCGCGTCTGACGAAGCTGCATGTGGTGAAAGACATGCACGAGCGTAAAGCCTTGATGGCTGAATTAGCCGACGGCTTCGTTGCGCTTCCCGGTGGCATTGGTACGCTGGAAGAGTTATTCGAAGTGATGACCTGGCTGCAGCTGGGTTATCACCGCAAACCGGTCGGGCTGCTGAACACTCTAGGTTTTTACGATGACCTGGTACGGCTGCTGGACAAGCAGCGTGACGCAGGTTTTTTGAAGCCGGCACATCATGCGCTACTCATGATTGAAACGGACATCAGCAAGCTGCTGGACCGGATGGTGGCATTCGAGATGCCGGAAGGCGTGAGCGTGTTCAGCCGAAAAGCGGCGAGCACGCTGGGCCCGTAGTTAGCTAAACGCTTGCTGAAAATCCTGCAGCAGGTCCTCAGTCTCTTCGATGCCCACCGAGATACGAATCAACGATTCTGCAATGCCCATCGATGCGCGTCGTTCCGGACCCATCTCATGAAAAATCGTGTGCGCGACAGGTATCACCAAGGTGCGGGTATCACCAAGATTGCTGGCCCGGATAGCAACTTGAAGCCGGTTCATGTAATCGAAGCAATCGATACCGGATTTCAACTCAAAGCTGAGTATGCCGCCATAGGCTCGAAATAATTGAGTGGCAATCGCGTGCTGCGGGTGATGTGGCAAGCCGGGGTAATACACCGCCGCCACACGATCGTCCGCATCAAGCATCTTCGCAAGCGCTAACGCATTCGACGACTCGCGCTCGATACGCAATGCCATGGTCTCCGCACCCACCGCAATATGATGCGCGGCCTCGGGGCCGAGCGCACCACCAAAATCGCGCAGCGCTTTCGCACGTAGCTGCGCAATGCCCCAGTTCTGCGGCGGGAAGCGCTTGTAGCTCGGTGCAATATTCGGAAACTGCGTCCAGTCGAATAAACCGGTGTCAGTCAGGCTACCGCCCAGCACATTACCGTGACCCGCAATTGATTTAGTCAACGCGTTGATCACCAAACTTGCGCCCACCGTTTTCGGTTGAAACAGATAAGGCGAGGTGATGGTGTTGTCGACCACGTACAAAATACCGCGCTCACGGCATAAAGCGCCGATACGATCGAGATCTGCGATCTGAGTACGAGGGTTAGCGATGGTCTCAACAAATACCAAACGCGTATTCGGCTGCAATGCACGGTCAACATTCGCCACATCCGTCGGATCGACGAACGATACCGGCATGCCTTGCAGCTCAACCGTTTGCCACAGGCTATTGGTATTACCGAACAGGAAGGATGAAGAGACCACATGATCACCCGCACGCAGCAGACCCTGTACCAACGCACCAATCGCCGCCATGCCGGTAGAAAAGCATAGCGTGACCAGACCACCCTCCATGCGAGTGATCTTGTCTTCCAGCGCTGAGACGGTCGGATTACCCTGACGACCGTAGCGATATCCAAGCTTCTTGCCTTGGAAGACGTCAGCCAGCTCGCGCGCATCTTTATAGCCGTACGCGACTGCCGTATGAATAGGCTTATGCAGCGAGCCGTGCTCGATATTCTTTTGCCGGTCGCTATGCAGAATCGTGGTGGTGAAACCGAATTGACGTGTTTTATCCATGAACGTCGCGCCTACACTTACTCCGCACGCGCGAGATTCAGGTTGAGCTGTGTGCGGACGATATCCTCAGCAACGATTTTCGGGTGAGCACGGGCGTACTCGACACGGTCCAGATAATCCATCGAGATATCACCGGTCACATAGTGACCGTCGAAGCAAGAGGCCTCGAAACGCTTGAGCGCCGGGTTCACGTCGGAGATCGATTGTTTCATCGCTTCGATGTCTTGATACACCAGCGCATCAGCGGTGATCTCGCGACAAACTTCTTCTTCGCTGCGGCCGTAAGCGATTAACTCACCACGGGTCGGCATGTCAATACCATACACGTTGGGGAATTTCACCGGCGGCGCAGCAGAGGCAAAAATTACACGACGCGCGCCAGAATCCCGCGCCATTTGTACGATTTCGCGACTGGTGGTGCCGCGCACGATCGAGTCATCCACCAGCAAAACGCTCTTGCCTTTAAATTCGGAACCGATTGCGTTCAGCTTCTGGCGCACTGACTTTCGGCGCACGCTATGACCCGGCATGATAAACGTGCGGCCGATATAGCGATTTTTGATGAAGCCCTCGCGGTACTCGATACCGAGTTTCAGTGCGAGTTGCATTGCCGCCGGACGCGACGAATCCGGGATCGGCATCACAACATCGATCTCACCCGAGTGAATTTCGCGTCGTATCTTCTCGGCCAGGTACTCGCCCATTTTGAGACGCGTGGCATACACCGATGCGCCGTCAATCACCGAGTCAGGTCGCGCCAGATAAACAAATTCGAACGCGCACGGATTGAGCGTCGGGTTGTCAGCGCATTGCTGGTTGTAGAGCTTGCCGTCGTTATCAATGAAGATGGCCTCACCCGGCATCACATCACGCAAATAGTGAAAGCCCAGTCCCTCCAACGCTACAGATTCAGACGCAACCAGATACTCCGGACCCATCTCGGTATCGGCAAAGCCGATGCACAACGGACGTATGCCGTAAGGATCACGGAAAGCCAGCATGCCGTAGCCCGCAATCTGTGCAACTACCGCATACGAGCCGCGTACACGCTTGTGCAGGGTCGAGACGGCGTTGAAAATGGCAGCAGGATCCAGCGACAAACCACTGGAGCATTGCTGTATCTCGTGCGCGAGAACGTTCAACAAGACTTCGGAATCGGAATCGGTATTGATATGGCGGCGATCGTTCTTGAACAGATCAATCTTCAGCTGCTCGGCGTTGGTCAGGTTGCCGTTATGAGCCAGCGTGATGCCGAATGGCGCATTCACATAAAACGGCTGCGCTTCCTCTTCGCTGGAAGAACCGGCGGTCGGATAACGACATTGGCCGATGCCAGAGTTACCCGGCAGCGAGCGCATGTTACGCGTCCGGAAAACGTCACGCACCAAGCCATTGGCCTTGTACATGCTGAAAGTACTGCCGTGGTTGGTCGCAATGCCGGCCGCATCCTGACCACGATGCTGCAGCAGTAGCAAGGCGTCGTAGATCAGCTGATTCACTGGGCTGTGCGAAACAACACCAACAATGCCACACATGGTGGGCTCCCTCAGATTACTCGGCGGCCAACTGGCCGAATTGTCTTAAATCGCCTGAATCGTACCCGGAAGACCGAGTTTGTCGATACGCTTGGCCATCTTCTCGGCCTCATCGCGGCTAGCGAAAGGCCCCACACGTACCCGAAAACGTTCGCCTTCTTTGGTATTCACCTTCTGCCAGTAGCCCTCGATACCACCGCGCTTCAGCTTCTGCAGCAGATCATCGACCTTGGCCTTGCTCGATACCGCCGCGACTTGCACGATGTAGCGGCTCTTGTCTTTGTCGGCTGACTTGGTCGCTTCTGAAGGCGTAGCGCCAGGCTTGTCGACCAAGCTATCGACCCGCTGCTTCTCGCCCACGGCGATTGTCGCAGCCTTGTCCCTGGCCGCAGCATCTGACTCTGTTGCGGCCGTAGTGCCATCTGCTTGCTTGGTATCAGGCTTAGTGTCCGGCTTGGTGTTCGCCGCGACCGTAGCGGCGTTGGTGCTCGTCGCCGAGTTGGCACCTGGCGGCTCGACCGGCGCCATAGGCCCAGGCGGCAGCGGCATTGGGCTCGCGCTCATCGGCGGTGCTTTATCGCGCGGCGGAATCTGAATCGTAATGTCTTGCGAGATGGGGCGCGGCTCGGAATCAAAAATCATCGGCAGCCCAATCACTGCCGCCAGCACCAGAGCGGTTGCTCCGATCAAGCGACGGCGAGCACGCTTCTTCTCCGGCAGCATCGGATCCATCGGCTCTTCTTCCGGCGCTCTGGCGCTGCGCCTTGGTCGAACCGGCGGCTGCTCGTCGTCAGCGTCCTGCTGTGCGTTGCCACCGAATGAAAACAAACCCATAAATCTAAGTGAGTAGGACGATAGAGATGTCGACTACTGCGCCGCGCGCGCCGCCATCACACCGGCCACCGTGAGGAAGGATCCGAAGACGACGATTCTATCATTCTCGCCTACGCTATCCCGCGCAGCTGCGTAGGCTTCTGCAGGCGTTCCGAAGCACTGAACGCTGCGCTCAGTGCCGCCTTCAGTACCCGCCATGAAGCCCGCGGTATCCAACGCGTGCGCCAGCGATTCCGCACTTGCCGCGCGCGGCAAGGGCAAGTCGCACAGATACCAGTGATCGATTTTGTCTTTCAAATGCAGAAGCATGCCGTTGATATCCTTATCGGACATCGCACCAAACACTGCGTAGGTGTAAGGAAAGAAACCCATCTGATCAAGGTTTTGTGCGAGCGTTGCTGCTGCATGCGGGTTATGCGCAACATCAAGAATCACCGCAGGCCGACCCGGCAACACTTGAAACCGCGCAGGTAGCTCAACCAACACCAGGCCGGCACGAATCTCTTGCGCGCCAAGCGGTAAACGATCGCGCAAGACCTCAAGCGCGGCTAACGCTGCACTGGCATTCAACAGCTGATTTGCGCCGCGCAGACTCGGGTAGGCCAGCGCATGTCGTCGAACTGCGCGGCCTCCATAGCTCCATTGCTGACGATCGCCCGAGTAATTGAAGTCGCGACCAAACAACCAAAGATCAGCGTCAATAGCGTTGGCATGCTCGACCAGCGACTGCGGCGGCGAGGGGTCACCACAAATCGCTGCCCGCTGCGAGCGGAAAATACCGGCTTTCTCGAAGCCGATTTTTTCGCGTGTGTCACCCAGGTACTGCTGGTGGTCAAGATCGACACTGGTCACAATCGCGACATCGGGGTCGATGATATTTACCGCATCTAAACGACCGCCGAGGCCCACTTCCAAGATCACGACATCGAGTTTGGCATCTGCAAACAATTTCAAGATTGCGAGCGTCGTGAACTCGAAGTAAGTCAACGACACATCAGCACGCACCGCCTCAACCGCTGCAAAGGTGTCACACAACGCTGCATCACTCACACTGTGCCCGTCGATGCGTGCGCGCTCATTGAAGTCAATGATATGCGGCGAGGTATATAAACCTACGCGATAACTTCCCTGCATCAGCATGGATTCCAGCATGGCGCAGGTCGAGCCTTTGCCATTGGTACCGCCTACCGTGATCACAGGGCAATCGAAGCGAAGATTAAGACGCGCAGCCACCGTTGCAACACGGTCCAGACCCATGTCGATGGCCACAGAGTGCATGGACTCGAGGCGTTCCAGCCATTGGCTTAATGACGGTGAATCAGACATGAAGGGATGCAGTAGCGAAGCGGCTGGATCCCGTGATCCGGAAAGATCAAGCAAGCACTTCGGCAGGCTGGTTTTGAAGTAGCGCCAGCAGCTGCGCGATCTCTTCGCGCATCTTGCGCCGATCGACGATCATGTCGATCGCACCCTTTTGCAAAATGAACTCGGATCGCTGGAAACCCTCGGGCAATTTCTCGCGCACCGTGTTCTCGATCACGCGTGGGCCAGCAAAGCCAATCAACGCCTTCGGCTCGGCGATCACCACATCACCCATGAACGCGAAGGATGCAGAAACACCGCCCATAGTGGGATCGGTCAGCACCGAGATGAATGGCAGCTTTTTTTCGGACAGCTTGGTCAGCATGGCGGTGGTTTTTGCCATCTGCATTAATGAGAGCAAGCCCTCTTGCATACGCGCGCCACCGGTTGCAGTAATGCAGATAAAAGGGACCTTTTGCTCAAGCGCGGTCTGTGCTGCGCGTACAAAACGCTCACCGACCACCGAGCCCATCGAGCCGCCCATGAATTCGAACTCGAAGCAGGCTACGACGACCGGCACCGACAAAATCGCTCCGCCCATCACGATCAATGCATCGGTTTCGCCGGTGGCATCAATCGCCGCCTTCAGCCGATCCGGGTATTTTTTGCTGTCCTTGAACTTCAGGGTGTCAACCGGCAGCACCTCCTGACCGATTTCATAGCGCCCCTCGTGATCGAGCAGCGCATCGAGACGCTCACGCGCGCTGATCCGCATGTGGTGGTCACACTTGGGGCAGACTTGCTGGTTAGTCTCCAGGTCAGTGCGGTACAGCACCGACTCGCAGGAGGGGCATTTGACCCACAGGCCCTCGGGTACCGAGCGCCGTGTGTTTGGATCGGACCGCTTGATCCGGGGAGGCAGGAGTTTCTCAAGCCAGCTCATGGGACTCACTTTCTGAGATCGGCGCGCTGGCCGGGTTGGCCCGAATTGTAACCGTGGCAGTGGCCCCCGGGCTAGCCTTGCGGAGAATTACCAAACGGGAAATAGTTAAGGCCCTAGACCCTGGCCTTCGCCGGGGTGACGGTGCAATGACTATCCACCTTTACGCGGTCATCCCGGTGCAGGCCAGGATCCATGGTCGGTCAACCACTGGCCTCAAGCGGCAACCTCGTCAATCGCTGTCCTGATGCCGGTCAGGAATGATCGTACCGCATCGACCGCCTTGTCTTGCGGCGTGTTTTCCAGCTCCTGAATGATCCGGCTGCCGATCACCACCGCATCGGATACCGAGGCCACGGTCTTGGCGGTGGCCGCGTCGCGAATGCCGAAGCCAACCCCAATCGGCAATTTCACGTGCTGCCGAATGGCGGCGAGACGCTCTGACACCTCCGAGGTATCGATATGGCCCGCACCCGTCACACCGCGCAATGAAACGTAATAGCTGAAGCCGCTGCTGATCTGCGCCACCTGCTTGATGCGTTCCTCGGTTGAAGTCGGTGCCAGCAGGAAGATCAAGTCCAACTCCTGCGCGCGTAACTTGTCGGCGAACTCTTGCGCCTCCTCCGGCGGGTAATCCACCACGATAGCGCCATCAACACCCGCCGCCTTGGCTTCAGATACAAAACGATCAATACCCAGGCGTTCAATCGGGTTGGCATATCCCATCAACACTACCGGCGTATGGGCATCATCACGACGAAACACGCGTACGTACTCGAGCACATCGCGCATACCGACATTGAACCTCAGCGCCCGCTCGTTGGCACGTTGTATTACCGGCCCCTCGGCCATCGGGTCGGAGAAAGGCACACCGAGCTCCAGGATATCAACGCCACATTCCACCATCGCATGCATTAACGGCACGGTCAGTTCAGGACTCGGATCACCTGCGGTAATGAAGGTAATCAGTGCTTTCTTTTTTTTCGACTGCAGCGCGTCGAAGGTTTGCTTGATTCTGGACATATCAATGGTGCGCCGATCCGTGCTTGTCGTACTCTTGAACCGTGTGCATGTCTTTATCACCACGACCCGACAGGTTAACCAGAATGATTTTGTCTTTCGGTAGCGTCTTGGCGAACTGCACAGCGTAGGCAATCGCATGGCTGGTTTCAAGTGCCGGGATAATGCCCTCGATACGGCAGCAATCATGAAACGCTTTGATGGCATCACCATCGGTGACGCTCACATATTCGGCACGGTGTGAGTCTTTCAACCAGGCATGCTCGGGTCCCACCCCGGGGTAATCCAGTCCAGCAGAGACGGAGTGCGTTTCAATGATCTGACCATTCTCGTCTTGCAAGAGATAGGTTCGGTTGCCGTGCAAGACGCCGGGGCTGCCGCCGCTCAGTGATGCGGAATGCTTGCCTGTCGCAATACCCTCACCTGCCGCCTCGACACCAATCAACCTCGTCTCGGGATGCGCGAGGTAGGGATGGAAAATACCCATCGCATTCGAGCCACCGCCAATACACGCCATCACATAATCCGGCTGACGGCCGGTCATCTGCGGCATCTGCTCGATACACTCATTCCCAATCACTGACTGAAAATCACGCACCATCATCGGATACGGGTGTGGTCCCGCCACAGTGCCGATGATATAAAACGTGTTCTCGACGTTCGTGACCCAGTCACGCATTGCTTCGTTCAGCGCGTCTTTCAGTGTCTTTGAACCGGACTCAACTGGCACCACCGTCGCGCCCAGCAGCTTCATGCGGTAAACGTTTTGCACCTGGCGCTTGACGTCCTCTGCGCCCATGTACACCACGCATTCCAAACCAAAGCGTGCACAGATGGTGGCGGTTGCTACGCCGTGCTGACCCGCACCGGTTTCCGCAATCACGCGCGGCTTGCCCATACGTTTTGCCAGCAAGGCCTGCCCGATTACATTGTTGATTTTGTGCGCACCGGTGTGGTTCAGGTCTTCGCGCTTGAAGAATATCTGTGCGCCACCAATCTCGTGCGACCAGCGCTTGGCGTGATAAACCGGGCTCGGGCGGCCAACGAAATGCTTGAGCTCGTAATGAAACTCTTCCAGAAACTCGGGGTCATGCTGGTAGTGGGCGTAGGCCGCTTTCAGATTCTCCAGCGCATAGGTCAGGGTCTCGGAGACGAAACTTCCGCCGTAAGGGCCGAAGTGTCCGGACGCGTCGGGGTATTGGTATGCGCCTACGTGCGCAGGATTATGGTCCATGGGTGCCTCTTGAATGCCGGGTTACTCTTGGTCCGCGCTGCGGACCGCTGCGATGAATGCGCGCATCAGCGCGACATCTTTTACGCCCTTCGCAGATTCAATGCCACTACTGACATCAACCGCGTGCGGATGCAACTGACGCACTGCGCCAGTCGCATTTTGCGCGTTCAAGCCACCACTTAAAACGGCCCGATGCGCGAGTTCGGCGGGAATGAGAGACCAATCAAACACCTTTCCAGTGCCCCCGTAAGCGTCGCTCCAGGTATCGAGCAGCAACCCGGCGAATAACGGGCTGGACGTGCGGTAGGCGTGCTCGAATTCTAACAAATCTGAGGCGTTCATTTCCGGCCTGATCCGCAGCGCGCGCAAGAAGGGCCTACGTACCTGCTGAGCGATCGCGGCGCACTGCGCCGGCGTTTCATCACCATGGAATTGCAATATCGATATCGGTGCAGCATCGATACACGCCTGCACCTCCGCTAGCGTGGGGTTGACGAACAACCCTACCGCGCTGACGAACGCGGGTAGCTGCGCCAGTATCTGCCCGGCTGTCTGTGCAGTGACGCTGCGCGGTGATGGCGGATAAAACACCAAGCCAATCGCATCGGCGCCGAGCGCAACTGCCGCTTCGACATCCGGCCGTCGGGTCAGACCGCAAAGCTTGATCCGGGTGCGTGCGCTCATAATGACTCAGCTGAAGGGCAGTTAGCAGACAATTGCATTAGCAGTCAGAAAGATAATGAGAACGGCAGGGTATGCGAGGACTCATTCTCTTGCGGCAGACCCCAGCGCGCATCGTAGTCGACTTTCGCCAGGTACAAGCCGTCAGGACTGAAGGTCGGCGCGGCGAGTTCACGATCGCGACTGGTAAGCAGTTCACCTACCCAGGCCTGCGGACGATTACCCGTGCCTACCTGAATCAAAGAGCCAACGATATTTCGCACCATGTGCTGCAAGAACGCGTTAGCGCGCAAGGTCACGATGACTGTGTCACGTTGCCGAGACACCGCCACTGAATACATGGTACGACGTGGCGATGCGGCCTGACATTCCGCAGCTCGAAAAGCAGAGAAGTCCTGCTCACCCAATAAGGCTTGCGCTGATGCGTGCATGGCATCAGCATCCAGCGGTCTGAACACCCAACCAGCGCGCCCCGCCCACAATGGCGATCGCACCGGGTGGTTGTAGATCACATAGTGATAGGTGCGCACCACAGCAGAAAACCGCGCATGAAAACCTTCATCACCACCGGCTACCTCGGTCGCCCAACGAACCGCAATCGAGGCAGGAAGAAATGCATTGACGCCTCTCACCCATGAGAAAGGCTCGCGCTCAATGGAAGTATCCAGGTGCACCACTTGGCCGAGCGCATGCACGCCGGCATCGGTTCTGCCGGCACACGTGGTGATCAATGCGCACTGACAGAATTTGTCCAGCGCCTGCTCCAGTCTGTCTTGTACCGTCTGCCGATGGGGCTGGGTTTGCCAGCCTTGCCAAGGCGTACCGTCGTACTGAAGGCCGAGTGCGATGCGTCTCAAGAGGTATCGAGCGTAGTGGCCCGGGGTGGGCCGGCAGCCCGCGATTCTACGCCAATTGCAATAACAGGCTCTGCGCGCGTTGAGCGAGTTCGGGGTCGCGCGCGTTCGCAACCTCGGTCAGTAACTCGCGCGCGCCGGCATGGTCACCAATCTCCCGGCAAGCCAAGGCAAGCTAGAGCTTGGTGTTTAACATTGAGCTACTCGCCGCACTCTGTGTCATCGGCCCGAGCGTGGTTGGCCTATCGCCGGCTGCTGACTTTGAGGGATCAAGCGAGCGCTCGGTCTGCGTGATGGGTAACAAGTTGAAGTCAATTACATGCGGACTCGTAGTCTCTGGCGGATGGATGATATTGCGATCTCCAACTGAGCTGTCGCTCAACGGCGCACTCATCGGCGACGAACGGATGATCGATGCTGATGCCTGCACAGGTGCGGCGCTAGTGCTGGCGTGGTAGAGCGCATCAAGCGGCTCGAGGGATTGCCCGAGCAAGGCCGCGCGCGCCCAGTCTGGACCTTGTCCCTGGGTCAGCACGTGTAATTCAGCCGCCAGCGTATTGAACCGCTGACGATCTTTTCGCGCTGCATAAATCTCCAGCAACTTGACGCGCAGCGTGTGCCGCTCCGGGTGCAGCCGCAGAGCATCGCGCAATATCTCCTCGGCTTGCTCATCACGGCCATAGGCAATGTAAACATCGGCCTCGGCGACCGCATCGACCTCATGCGTATCGATCTGACTGAGCGAGGGCACGAAATTAGAATGAAATACGCTATGCGCGGTATCGATCTGCTGACCACCCGCGCCGGCCATCATGGTCTGCGCGAGCGTCGGCTCTACAGGTGCCGCAGCAGCGCCATCAGCGCGGTTGTGGTTGCGGCGTTGCAGTCGCCACAGTATCGCGAACGTGAGTAGGCCTCCGGCCGCAATCGCACCCACCCAGGGATCGATCTGCGGCAAGCTGACCCCCTGATCCGCTACCGCGCCCGGCAAGGTCGCTGGCTTCGGTACCTGCGTCGGGACCTGCTTCGGAACTTGCTTCGAGGTTGGCGCAGAGTGCGGCGCCGCGCTTGGCACCACCGGCGGGTTGGCACCAGATTTCTCTGCTGCGCCTTCGACTGAAGGTGTGGGTAGGTTTTGGATAGATGTTGCGTCAGACGCTGTAGGTGGCTGCGATCCGGACAGTACCCGGTTTTTAGTCTCGAGCAAGGACTGCATCTCGCTGATGTTTTTTTCCAGTGTCGCGATGCGTGCATTCGCATCTGCCAGCGCCTTGTCGGTCACCACTGCGTCAGTCGCTTTTGCGGTGTCTGAAGCGCGAGCACCACGCTGTTGATCTGCCGGCGGCGATAGGGTCAGTTTGTCTTGCGACTTGGGCGTTGGGCCGGCATCCGTCATTTTTACAGTGACGCTGCCGCCGCTGCTTTGCGTCGTAGCGGGCTTGACGGTATCAGTCGGCGCAGCTGATTTCGATGAGGGCCTGAGCGCACTATGCTCGGCAAGTTGGCGCTGGTATCTTGCAAAATCTTTGGTGTGTGTTCGCAGAACATGCCGCGCTTGGTCGGGTTCAACTGCGCGGATCACCTCGGGCGATGGCACGGTCAACAGGCTACCCCTTCGCAAGCGATGCATATTGTTGCCAGCGAAGGCGTCCGGATTGCTATCGATGAGCGCGACCATCAATTGCTCCAGTTCGACACCGTCGATTTGCAGCTGCTGCGCTATCGTGCGCAGCGTCTCGCCGCGTTTGACACTGTGTTGTCGGGCGGCGGTGTCGTCGACTTGATCGCTGCGGGTGCTGGCAGCTTTTACTGGCGCTTGCTCAACTTGGGCAACCGCGGTGTTCGCGACCCCGCTCGGCGGATTGAATAATTCGGGTGGGTCGATCAGCAGCACGTACTGGCGAATGGTACGCACACCATTCGCGCTGAGTTCAATCAGCAGGTGCATGAAAGGCTCGTTGATCGCGAGATCCGAGGTAATACGAGCCTGATAACGACCTTCTTTTTTTTCTACCGCGAGGCGTAGCGAACGCTGTAACCCACCAAGATCAATACCGGCACTCGACTCAGCCTCAGGAGGCGCCAGCTTGACTGAGACCGACGCGGCCTCAGCCGGCGAAAGCGCGGCAATATCGACTTCAACGTCGAGCCGCTGGCCTAGCGTTGAACGGACACTAGCGTCGCCGAGTGCTGCGGCTTGCGCATTTGTGGGCGCGACCAGCACGACCAGTGCCGCACACGTCAGCGCAAAAAGGGTCACTGGAAAAACATACCGGGGGAAAGGGAGGCGATGAAGCATCGCGAGACCATAACACTACGACAAACTACGCCGCAAGTACGTCGCGGTCCGAAGGTCGGAGAAAAATCCAGATGGTTTACGATCGTTCGAACATCGCGCAAGTTCGGTTGTGGGCTAACAACAATCAAGCGTCGAGCAGGATACGCAGCATGCGGCGCAGCGGCTCGGCAGCGCCCCACAGCAGCTGATCGCCCACCGTAAATGCAGACAGATACTGCTCACCCATTTGCATTTTGCGGACACGACCAACCGGAATAGTCAGCTTGCCAGTGGTTGCTGCGGGGGTCAGATCATGCATCGACGCATCGCGGGTATTCGGCACCAGCTTCACCCAAGCGTTATCGCTCGCGATGATGTCGTTTACCTCGTCCAGTGGCACATCTTTCTTCAGCTTGATGGTGAGCGCCTGCGAGTGACAGCGCATGGCGCCGATACGCACACACAGACCGTCAATCGCAATCGCCTTCGGTGCAGCTGCACCGAAAGCCTCACCTCGGCCGAGGATTTTGTTGGCCTCAGCACCCGCTTTCCATTCTTCGCGAGATTGGCCATTACCCAGATCTTTATCAATCCAGGGAATCAAATTACCACCGAGCGGCACACCAAACTGCTGTGTCTCGTCCGCACTGAACGCATGCTGCTTGGCCAATACTTTGCGATCAATCTCAAGAATGGCCGAGGCCGGATCATCAAGTAGCGCTTTGACCTCTGCATTGATGCTACCGAATTGCGTGAGCAGCTCGCGCATATGCTGCGCGCCGCCGCCGGATGCGGCTTGGTAGGTCATTGAGGTCATCCAGTCGACCAGGTCATGCTTGAACAAGCCGCCGAGACCCATCAACATGCACGATACCGTGCAGTTGCCGCCGATGTAGTTCTTAACGCCCTGGGCCAAACCGTCTTTGATCACCCCGAGGTTAATCGGGTCAAGCACGATGATGGCATCGTCTTTCATGCGCAGCGTAGAAGCAGCATCAATCCAATAGCCATTCCAACCGGCAGCGCGTAGCTTGGGGAAGATCTCGGTAGTGTAGTCGCCACCCTGGCAGGTGAGAATGATGTCGCACTTCTTTAGCGCGTCAATATCATTCGCATCTTTCAGCGACGTCTCGTTCTTTGCCAGCGCTGGCGCCTTGCCGCCCGCATTCGATGTCGAGAAAAATACCGGCTCGATGTGCGCGAAATCATTTTCTTCCTGCATGCGCTGCAGCAGCACCGAGCCCACCATACCGCGCCAACCGACCAGACCGACGAGTTTCATTGATGTTTCCTTATTCGCTTACCGTTCCTGGACCCGGCCTTATGCCAGTGCCTTTACCACCGCATCACCCATCTCGGCGGTGCCCACCTTGGTAGTACCGGCTTCGTAGATATCTGGTGTCCGCCACCCTTGCGCAAGTACCTTCTTGACCGCGCTCTCGATACGATCCGCTTCCGCAGGCAAATTCAACGAGAAACGCAGCATCATTGCTGCTGACAAAATCGTTGCCAGTGGGTTGGCGATGCCCTTCCCCGCAATATCCGGTGCCGAGCCGTGCGAGGGCTCGTACAGGCCCTTATTGTTCGCATCAAGCGAAGCGGACGGCAGCATGCCGATAGAACCTGTCAGCATGGCGGCTGCATCCGACAAAATATCGCCGAACATATTGCCGGTGACGATGACATCGAATTTTTTCGGCGCGCGTACCAACTGCATCGCTGCATTGTCGACGTACATGTGATCCAGCTCGACGTCAGGATAATCTTTATGGACATCGGTCATGATGTCCTTCCAGAATTGAAAGGTCTCAAGCACATTGGCCTTGTCCACCGACGTGAGGCGCTTGCTGCGCTTTTGGGCGGCCTGAAACGCGACATGCGCAATACGACGGATTTCAGGCTCCGAATACCGCATGGTGTCGAAGCCCTCGCGCGCGCCTTTGAAAGGGCCATCAGGCGCTTCACGCACACCCCGTGGCTGGCCGAAGTAGATATCACCGTTTAGTTCCCGCACGATCAGAATATCCAGCCCCGAGACAATCTCCGGCTTCAGTGAAGAAGCGCCTACCAATTCGGGGTAGAGAATCGCCGGGCGGAAATTTGCAAACAGCGTGAGATGTTTACGCAGGCCTAAAATCGCTTGCTCGGGTCGCAACGGCCGATCGAGTGTGTCGTACTTCCAGTCACCAACCGCACCAAATAAAATCGCGTCGGCTTCCTTGGCCAGCTTCAGCGTTGGATCCGGCAGCGGGTGGCCATACGCCTCATAGCCCGCACCACCGACGGGTGCGCTCTCCATCTCGAATTGTTGATCGAGAACGTTCAGCACTTTCAGGGCCTGATCAACGATCTCGGTACCGATGCCGTCACCCGGCAGAATAGCGATTTTCATGAGTGTAAGAAGGTTTAGGTAATCGTATTAGTCAGCCACGGAAAAGCAGCGAGATGGCGCTCTTCGTAGCTGCGAATCTTGTCAGCATGCTGCAATGTCAGCCCAATATCGTCCAGGCCGTTAATTAAGCAGTGCTTGCGAAAGGCATCAATCTCGAAGTGATGAACTGCGTCGCCATTCAACGTGCTTACGGTCTGCGCAGGTAAATCTATTCGCAATTGATAACCCGGGAAGGCTTTCACCTGATTGAATAGCTGATCGACCGCCTGCTCCGACAGTACGATCGGAAGCAAGCCGTTTTTATAGCAATTATTAAAGAAAATATCGGCGAAGCTAGGCGCAATGATCGCTCGAAAACCGTACTGCTCCAGCGCCCATGGCGCATGCTCGCGCGAAGAACCGCAACCGAAATTTTTGCGGGTCAACAGCACCGAAGCACCTTGATAGCGCGGCTGGTTGAGCACAAAGTCGGGGTTGAGCGGGCGCTTGCTGTTGTCAACACCCGGCTGACCCACATCCAGATAGCGCCACTCATCGAACAGATTCGGCCCAAAGCCAGTACGCTTGATCGATTTTAAAAACTGCTTGGGAATAATTGCATCAGTATCGACGTTGGCACGATCGAGCGGCGCAACTAAGCCTTCAAGTACGGTAAATGGCGTCATGGTCTTTGAATAAATGTAGAACGATTTATTTCTTGCTGGCGCCCTGCACTTTTTCGCCTAGCTGTTCGACATCCTTGCCGATGCCGTTGATGGTGTTACAAGCTGCGAGAACTGCTACGGACAAAATCAGCATTGCAAATTTTTTCATGGTGCGTTTCTCCGTGATCAAAGATATCCACCCGATGCCACACACTGACTACAGCGCGCGCACATCCACAAAATGACCCGCAACCCCCGCCGCAGCCGCCATCGCCGGGCTGACTAGATGGGTACGGCCACCGGCGCCTTGTCGGCCTTCAAAATTTCTATTGGAGGTAGAGGCGCATCGCTCGCCGGGCTCGAGCCTGTCAGCATTCATCGCCAGGCACATCGAGCAACCGGGTTCGCGCCACTCAAAGCCCGCTTCTTTAAAAATCTTGTCAAGACCTTCGCGCTCAGCCTGTTCTTTTACCAAACCAGAGCCGGGAACGACCATCGCCAGTTTCACATTGGACGCGCGAAATTTTCCACGAACGACGGAGGCCGCTGCGCGTAAGTCTTCAATGCGTGAGTTAGTACAAGAGCCAATAAATACTTTGTCGATGCGTATATCCGTCATGGCGGTGTTGGGCTTGAGGTTCATGTAGACCAACGCCTTTTCCATGGCATCGCGCTTGACCGGATCTTTTTCTTTGTCAGGATCCGGCACCCGCGCATCCACAGACACCACCATCTCCGGCGAGGTACCCCAAGTCACTTGCGGAATAATCTCGGCAGCATCAATCAGCACCACAGCATCGAACTTCGCATCCGCATCGGAATGCAGCGTGCGCCAATACGCAACCGCTTGCTCCCATTGCGGGCCCACGGGTGAATACGGACGACCTTTGACGTAGTTGATGGTGGTGTCATCTACCGCCACCATACCTGCGCGCGCGCCTGCTTCGATCGCCATATTGCAGACGGTCATGCGGCCCTCCATCGACAGCGAACGAATCGCTGAACCCGCGAACTCGATCGCGTAGCCGGTACCGCCGGCGGTGCCTATCTTGCCGATCACGGCCAGCACAATGTCTTTAGCGGTGACGCCGGTGCCCAGTTTGCCTTCCACCTGCACCGACATGGCTTTTGATTTTTTAGCGAGCAGTGTTTGCGTTGCCAGCACATGCTCAACCTCCGAGGTGCCAATACCATGTGCCAGCGCACCGAAGGCACCATGGGTCGAGGTATGCGAATCACCGCAGACTACGGTCATGCCGGGCAAGGTCGCGCCCTGCTCCGGGCCGATCACGTGCACGATGCCTTGGCGCTTGTCCTGCATATTGAAATAGGTAAGGCCGTACGCTTTTGCGTTGGCATCCAGCGTCTCGACCTGTAGGCGCGAGACCGGGTCTTCTATACCGCCAGCTCGGTGCGTGGTGGGTACGTTGTGATCAGCCACCACCAGATTCGCGGCATTGCGCCAGGGGTTACGGTTCGCCAGTTTCAGGCCTTCAAAAGCCTGCGGGCTGGTGACTTCGTGCACCAGGTGGCGGTCTATGTAGAGGATCGTGGTGCCGTCATCCGACGTGTGCACCACGTGGGATTCCCAGAGTTTGTCGTACAGGGTTTTGGCCATCGCAATGTCGCGCTGAGCTGCGCGGTGAAACGAACAGAGAAGCCCGCGATTATGCCATAGCGACCGGTCGGCTCAGCCGCTGGCAGAGAGCCAAGCAGAACGCATGGTGTGGCCCGCGCTAAGCGCGTAACGGCATGGTTCAGCAGCCGCTTGTTCAGCGGCTGTCTGCGGCGGGCGCTACTGGCGCTTGGCCTGTTGGTACAGCGGCAGGACTTTCTCGCTGTACGCGGTCAGATCCTGCATACGCTCTCCGCGTAGCGGGTGCGTCGACATGAACTTGGGCGGTTCTTTGCCACCCACCTCGCCCATTTTTTTCCATAGGCTGACGGCAGCACGCGGGTCGTAACCCGCACGTGCTGCCAGCTCTACGCCCATGCGGTCGGCCTCGATTTCATGGGTGCGCGAGTTCGGCAGGCCAAGCAAGCCCTGATACGCGTACTCCATACCCCTCTGGCCCAACGAGCCCACGCCGACGACTGCGGCCACCACGCTGATACCGACACTCGCCACGGCTTGCTCTGATGCCCGCTCACGCGAGTGCTCGCGTAAGGCGTGCGACACCTCGTGCCCCATCACAGCGGCCAACTCATCATCGGTGAGGCGAAGTTTTTCAATCAGGCCTGTGTAGACCGCAATCTTCCCGCCCGGCATACACCACGCGTTCACATCGGCGGCGGTGATCACATTCACTTCCCACTTCCAGTTCTGCGCGTCTGGCCGAAACACTGTAGATTGTGCGATCAGTCTGTCGGCAATCGCTTTGACGCGCGCAACCTGGGTAGGATCAGCGTTCAACTTACCCTTTTTATCGGCTTCTGCCATGAGCTGCGCGTACTGCTTGGTAGCAGCCGAGCTCATGGTGCTGCTGGAAATCGCCATGCGCTGCTCGCGATTGACACCGACCATGCCGGCTTGCGTCGTGTTCTCTGTCTTGCAACCGGTCAGCAACAAGCCGCTCAGAAATAGCGCAATCAGACCGCGCCATTGGATATTCATGCCTGACCCCTTCCAAAAATCGATGATGGCATCGCACGCTGCCACTGAAAACTCAACCATGCAGTAACCCAGCCGATCGCGCACAGCCCAGACGCCAACATGTAGACCGACGCTGCGCCAAATTTATCCCAGCACGCAGACAACAGCAATCCACCCAAACTACCGCCCAACCCGTAAGAAACGCTGATATAGAGTGCTTGCCCGCGCGCCTGCAATGGCCCGGAAAACCAGCGCTGCAATACCGCTACCGAGGCTGAATGATGCACCCCGAAAGTCGCCGCGTGAAGTAACTGAGCAAATAACAACAAAAGCAAAGAGTCTGCCGCAAAGCCGATTAATGCAAACCGTATAACACCAACACCTAAGCTCATCAGCATCAGAAAACGCAAACTATAGCGCCGAAAAATCGGTGCTTGCCAGTAGAAGAATAAAATTTCAGCGATCACACCTAGCGACCACATCAGGCCGATGACTGTCTTGCTATAGCCAATTTGTGCGAGGTACAAAGAAAAATACACATAGAGCGCAGCATGCGCTGCCACCATCAAGAAGGTGGAGGCAAAGAAGGCCATCACCTCGCGCTGTTTCAACAGCGCTCTGACCGAAGGCACAGCATGAGGATGCACCTGCTGAACCTCTTCACGCATGCCAACGGCTGCCACCACCACTAATAGCAATAGCAGAAGCGCGATTGTCGGCATTAACGCGATACCAAATGTATCCAGCAACTGCCCCGACAGCATGACCGCAAAGATGAAACCGACCGAACCCCATAATCGCAAACGACCATAGTGGGTTAAATCGCCGCGCATCGCCGATAGCATCTGTGCCTCTGACAGTGGTCCTTGAGCACTGGTGAAAAGATTCAACAGAATCAGCAGCGCAAAAAAATACGCGAAAGATTCACCCCAGAACATACCGGTGAACACGCAGGCCGCAGCGACCGAGGTGAGGCGAAGTACTAGCACTCGTCGCCGTGTATGGTCAGCGACCCAGCCCCACAAGTTAGGGCCGAAGATGCGCATCACCTGCATCATCGACATTAATATGCCGATCTGCGTCGCAGAAATGTTTTTATCCGCGAAGTACAAACTGGCATACGGCGAGAACACACCGACGTAGCCGTAGTAGGCGAAGAAGAACAGCGCGAAATTAAACGACTGAGGAGGCTTGGATCCGGGGGTCACTGAATTTGGGAAAAGTTACTGGACCCCGGCCTGCGCCGGGGTGGCGATATCAAGTGCGTTGGGATATTGCTGTTTAACCCGACATAGGTCTGGGGGAAAAAATTGCGTCTGCCTCTGCTTTACTAGCGGGTCATCACGGCGCAGGCCGGGATCCAGGACACTCACCGCTCAAGCACGATGGGCTCGAGTATCCCCACACTGCGCCCGATGCCGCAGCGCGTGGTCCATCAGCACCAGCGCCAGCATCGCCTCGGCGATAGGCGTGGCGCGAATGCCGACGCAGGGATCATGACGACCAAAGGTCTCCACCGTGACCGGATTACCGTCACAGTCGATCGAGCGCCGTGGCGTGCGAATGCTGGAGGTTGGCTTGATCGCTATCGATACCGTGATGTCCTGACCGGATGAAATACCACCCAGCACACCACCCGCGTTATTGGTAAGAAAACCCTCAGGCGTCATCTCATCACCATGCTCAGTACCTTTCTGCGCGACCGAGCGAAATCCTGCACCAATCTCAACACCTTTCACCGCGTTGATACCCATCATGGCATAGGCGATATCAGCATCTAACTTATCGAACAGCGGCTCACCTAAACCGACGGGTACTTTGTGTGCGACCACATCAATTCGCGCACCACACGAGTCACCCGCCTTGCGCAGCTGATCCATGTAGGTTTCGAGTTGCGGAACAATCTCGGCGTTGGCAGCAAAAAAGGGATTGTGCTCAACATGCTCCCATGACTGAAACGGAATCGGCAGTTCACCGAGCTGACTCATGCAGCCATGAATCTCGGTCCCGTAGTGATGCTTCAGCCATTTCTTGGCGACTGCTGCCGCACCCACCACCGGCGCAGTCAGACGCGCAGACGATCTGCCACCGCCACGCGGATCACGTAGGCCGTATTTATGGAAGTACGTATAGTCAGCATGACCCGGTCTGAACCGATCAACGATGTTGCCGTAATCCTGGCTGCGCTGATCTTGGTTACGGATCAATAATGCAATCGGTGTACCGGTGGTCAGCCCTTCATAAACGCCAGATAAGATCTCTACCGCGTCGGGCTCGTTGCGTTGGGTGACATGACGCGAAGTGCCAGGGCGACGGCGATCAAGGTCGGGCTGTATGTCGGATTCATCGAGTGGCATGCCGGGCGGGCAGCCGTCAATCACGCAGCCGATGGCCGGTCCGTGAGATTCACCGAAAGTCGTGACAGTAAACAGCGTGCCGAAAGTATTACCAGACATGGATGCGTGCGCGGCAGTTGAATGAAAGCCGTCATTCTACCAGCCGCTGTCTGCTGAAACACTCGATTACCCAGCGACGCGCCTCGCGCAGATATTCAGGCTGAATCGCGCACAGCATAATCAGCAACAAGCTATTTGCAAGCGCAGTAAACAAAAAAATTCCCGGTACCGATACTCCGATCGACAGCAAGACCATTGCGATTAATGCGGCTACCACCATGAATAGCGCATTGAGGATATTCATGCCCCCAATGGTGCGCGATAAATGGCTGGGCTCGGAGCGTGTCTGTATCAGCGCAAATAAAGGTACGACATAAATACCGCCGAAACCGCCCAGCAGGAAGCAATCGAGTAGCACGCGCCATTGCTCACCAAATAATAACGAGGACGCTGTAACCTGAGCCGGCATCGTGACCGTGCTGGCAACGTACAAATCCATACCAAAAATGCTGAGCCCGAGTGCGCCGATCGGCACTAGCCCCAGATGAAGTCGCCGCCCTGACAAGCGCTCGCACAGTAACGAGCCAACACCAATACCCACCGAGAACGCAGTGAGTAGTACCGCAAAAACTTCTGGTACCCCGTGTAAAACATCGCGTGCGTAGACAGGAAACTGCGCCAGAATCATTGCGCCAAAAAACCAGAACCATGAATTGGCAAGCATGGCAATGAATACGTCGCGATTCGATGCCGAAAAACGCAAGTTACGCACGCTCTCGGCAAAAATATTGCGGCTGATATGAAGATCGGGCGCTGCAGGCGGCGATGATGGCACCAATAAAGTAAGCAACCAGCCAATCACCGCAACCGCTAAAGTGGCGACTACGATCACCGTGACTCCGGCGCTCCCCAACGCCATTGCTGCGGCACCCAGCAACTGTCCGGTGAGAATACCGACAAAGGTACCCATCTGCACCAAGCCATTACCGCCGATGAGCTCTTGCTGAGAGAGATGCTGCGGTAGATAGGAATGCTTGACCGGCCCAAAAATAGTAGAGTGCAAACCCATACCCATGACGGCCGCCACCAGCAGCCACAAATTATGCATCGCCCACCCGAACGCTGCGATCAGCATGATGGCGATTTCCATCAGCTTCACGGCGCGCATCAGAAAGGCTTTATCCGTTTTGTCAGCAACTTGGCCTGCGGTTGCTGAGGCCAACACAAACGGCAGAATAAACAAGCCGGCGATCAGGTTGTTCAGCAAGCCGACATTCAGGTCGGTCCAGGAAGCGGCGTCAAACGTAATCGCGGTGACTAAAGCAGTCTTGAACAGGTTGTCATTAAAAGCACCGAAAAATTGAGCACCAAAGAAAGGCGCAAAGCGACGCTGGGTTAGTAGCGCAAATTGGGAGCGTGATGGTGTTGACTGAGTCACTCCTCGGTCTCCGCCGGCCAATCACGGATATAGGCTTTCAACATCTTGTTTTCAAAGGATTGCGCATCGAGCACTGCCTTGGCAATATCGTAAAACGACATCACACCGAGCAGTGCACCGCTCGCGTCGACGACCGGTACATAGCGCGAGTGGTACTCCAGCATTCTGCGGCGTATGTCGTTGAGGTCTGTCTCGGGTGAGATGACATCAATATCAGTCGCCATGTGCTGCCCAACGGTGCCATCACGAACAGCCCCGCTCTCAACATCAATCGCGTTCATCACCTCGCGGAAGTTGAGCATCCCGCACACATGGCTATCACGCAGCACCACCAGCGAACCAATATCATTCGCAGTCATGAGATGGATAGCATCTCGTAAAGAGGTTTCCGGCGTGGCGGTGTAAAGACCATCGCCCTTGACCTTCAGTATGTCTGCGACTTTCATGACATCACCCCTGAGTTATGCGCACTGCCGT
Source organism: Betaproteobacteria bacterium (assembly GCA_016868055.1). GTDB lineage: Bacteria > Pseudomonadota > Gammaproteobacteria > Burkholderiales > Burkholderiaceae_D > Pernthalerella. The sequence goes on along the minus strand of VGHX01000008.1, from coordinate 32,350 downwards.
GGCTCACCGTGAGCAATGTAGCTGACTCAACCTGAAAAAGCCATACCCGCTCGGGACTCATCCACGCTAATCAAGCGCGCTGCGGCCTATAATGGTCGCCACCATTTACCGCTACGGAGACCGCCCGCATGAGCGATCCACGTTATCCCGGCTTTGACACCCTTTCGCTACACGCCGGTAGCGCGCCAGACCCGGCAACCGGTGCACGTGCGACACCGATTTATCTGTCGACCTCGTTTGTGTTTCGTGATTCGGACCATGCCGCATCACTGTTCAACATGGAGCGCTCGGGTCATGTGTACTCGCGCATCTCGAACCCGACCAACGCGGTACTGGAAGAGCGTATCGCAGCGCTCGAGGGCGGCGTTGCCGGCTTAGCAGTGGCCAGCGGTCAGGCCGCTTTGCATCTTGGGCTGGCAACAATTGCCGGTGCTGGCTCGCATGTGCTGGCGTCGCGTGCGTTGTACGGTGGCTCGCAAAACCTGCTCGGTTACACCATGCGGCGCTTCGGAATTGAGACTACCTTCATTGATCCACGCGATCTGGATGCCTGGCGCAATAACATTCGTCCCAACACCAAGGTTTTATTTGCAGAGACACTCGGCAACCCTGGCCTGGACGTACTCGATATCGATAGCGTTGCAGCGATCGCGCATGAACATCACCTGCCACTGATGGTGGACGCCACCTTCACCACGCCTTATCTGTTAAAACCACTGGACCACGGCGCTGACCTGATCTTTCACTCGGCCACTAAATTTTTGTGTGGCCATGGCACCGCAGTTGGCGGGCTGCTGATTGATGGCGGCAGCTTCGACTGGCAACGCGCGTATGAAGCGACTGGTCGATTTGCAGAGCTATGCGAGCCCTATGACGGGTTTCATGGCATGGTATTTTCGGAAGAATCAACCGTCGCAGCATTTGCATTGCGTGCTCGGCGCGAAGGTCTGCGCGACTTTGGTGCTGTGATGAGCCCGCATAATGCATTCACTATTTTGCAGGGAATCGAGACACTCTCGATACGTATGGAAAAGCATGTCGCCAATGCGCGTAAGGTAGTCGAATTTTTAGTGTCGCACCCGGCGATTGAATCGGTTGCCTACCCCGAGCTACCCGATCATCCTGATCACGCACTGGCTAAGCGATTACTACCGCGCGGCTGCGGCGCCGTGTTTTCATTCTCGTTAAAAGGCGATCGTGCTGCCGGCCGGCGTTTTGTCGAATCGCTGCAGGTATTCTCGCATCTCGCTAACGTCGGAGACGCAAAGTCATTGGTCATTCACCCTGCCTCGACAACCCATTTCCGTGTGCCGACCGAGCAGCTCGCTGCCTCTGGCATTACCGAAGGCACAATGCGCCTCTCGGTTGGCCTGGAGGATGCCGATGATCTGATTGGTGATCTCAAGCGCGGCTTGAAAGCAGCGCAGAAGGGAGCGTGAGATGGAGCTTGAGATCAACCAACAGCGTGCCTACGCCTACACAGGGGGCAAGCCCTTCGACAACGCCTTACCAACTGCAGTCTTCATTCATGGCGCACAGAATGATCACTCGGTCTGGATTTTGCAAACCCGCTATTTTGCCCATCACGGATTTTCTGTAGTCGCAGTCGATTTGCCCGGGCATGGTCGCAGTCGTGGTGATGCGCTGACCTCGGTCGAAGCGATGGCAGATTGGTTGAATCAGGTACTTGATGCCGCCAAGATCGGACAACCGATCCTGATCGGTCACAGCATGGGCTCGCTGATTGCGCTGGAGGCTGCTGCGCGCTGTCATGAGCGCGTCAAAGGACTAGCGATGGTGGGTACGGCCTATCCCATGCGTGTATCGCCCGCGCTGCTCGAGACATCGCGCGAGCGCGAACCGGTCGCTATCGACATGGTAAATATCTGGTCGCACTCAACGATTGCACAAAAACCGTCTGCGCCAGGCCCGGGATTTTATGTCCATGGCGGTAGCCGGCGGCTGATGCAGCGCATCTCCGAGATCAATCCGGCGCAGGTTTTTTATACCGACTTCGCGGCCTGCAATAACTACAGCAACGGTGAGCAAGCCGCCGCAGCAATCAACTGCCCTGCCCTGTTTCTGCTCGGCCGCAAAGACATCATGACACCCGCCAAGGCAGCAACATCACTATCCTCCGCAATCAAACAATCGAGGACAGTGACACTACAGGCCTGTGGCCACGACTTGATGGCAGAGCAACCGGATCAAGTACTTGATGAGCTGTTCGCTTTTTCGTGTGGTGTATTGAAATGATCTGAAAGCGAATTCGATAAATCGCGGTGCAGTAACTCGGCTACCTGCTGCGATAAAGCGGAATCCGTTGCCGGACTAAATGCAAATAAACGAAATACCTCGGCCAGTGTGAGCTTGTCTGGATTGGCTAGCAAGACCCATTTGTCTTGTTTGGCTTGTGCGCGTCGGCGTAGAGAAATTATCCCCGAGCGCTGTGGTCGTACCCGACCCACCCAGCCCGCTTCCAGCATGCGCTGTAACAGGTGCTCGATCTCATCAAACCCCAACTGAGTACGTTCACGCATTAGCCACACATCTACTGCGGCGTGATCTGCTCGCGCTGCGAATAACACCCGTAGCAGCGCCGCCGCATCAACAAAATCATCACCTGGACCGGGCCGATGCCACCAACGCTCATACCGAATTGACGGCAGCGCAGCTGCGACCACTGCACCGAGCAAAGTAATCAGCCAAAACAGATATATCCAAATTAAAAACACCGGAAATGCTGCCAGTGCACCATAGATCGCACGGTAGCCGCCGCCCATCGATATCGAGAACGAAAACAGACGACGCGCAATCTCGAACGCGATGCCTGCCACCAGCCCGCCAATGAGCGCCTCGCGCCAATCAACAAAACGATTTGGTACCGTCAGGTAAAGCAAGGCAAACGCTAATGTCGACAGCAATAGCGATAACAGCAGCGTGACGCTCGAGTACAGCAGTGATGGCTGACGAAGCGTGCCGCCAAGCATGGGCAAGAATTCGGATGCCTCGGAAGCGGCGGTCAACGAGGCACCTAACAACAGCGGCCCGATAGTCATGACAGCCCAGTACACCACTAAACTCTGCAGCAAAGGCCGCGACTCACGCACGCGCCAGATACGGTTCAGCGTGCGATCCACCATGCTGAACATCAGGATCGCCGTCACCATCAAGAACACAGCACCTACCGCAGACAGACGACTGGCTTTGGCAGAGAATTGTGTCAGGTAATCGAGAATGGTGTTGGCGATCCCTTTCGGCATCACCGACTGCACGAAATACGTTTCGAGTGAATCGCGAAAGGTCGTGAACAGCGGAAACGTCGTGAAGATCGCAAACGCGATAGTCAGCACCGGTACCAGCGCCAACACCGTGGTGTACGTCAGGCTGCCGGCCACCTCGAATAGATGCTCTTCACGCAGCCGAATCCCAACAAAACCCGCAAGATCACGCACTTGCGAGCCGGTCCAACGACCAGAGGGATGAGGGGAGCGTGGTGTCATGGTGAGGGTCGCGCCAAGGGGTAGCGCTGAATGCAATGAAGCGCGCGCCTATAATAGTAAGCCATGAGCACAGACCCCCTGAAGATTCTTGTTTTGTATTACTCACGCCATGGCGCGACGCGCAAGCTTGCCGAGTTGATCGCGCAGGGTGTAGCGCATGTGCCGAATTGCGAAGCGGTGCTGCGCACGGTGCCAGCCGTATCGACGGTGACTGAAGCTACCGAGCCTGCGGTGCCTGCGAGTGGCGCGCCTTATGTCGAGCTAACTGATCTCGAACAATGCGCCGCCCTTGCGCTCGGCTCGCCGACGCGCTTTGGCAATATGGCAGCACCGCTCAAGTACTTCATTGATGGCACCAGCGCGCAATGGTTGTCTGGTGCGCTCTCTGGTAAACCTGCCTGCGTGTTCACCTCGACCGGCAGCTTGCACGGCGGTCAGGAATCCACCCTGCTATCCATGATGCTGCCCCTGCTCCATCACGGGATGCTGATCGTTGGTCTGCCGTATACCGAGGCGGCATTGATGACGACCGCCTCCGGTGGTTCGCCGTATGGCGCGACTCACTGGTCAGGCATCAAAGGCGATCAAGCGCAGAGCGACGACACCCGAGCGCTTGCCATCGCACTTGGCAAGCGCCTGGCGCAAACTGCGCGTCAACTTCACCGAGGCTAGCCAATGGAAGTCACGCCCCTGCAGCATCGGCTGCATCAGCTAGCAAGCGTCAGCCTGGTGCTGCTGATCGTGTTGTGCATATTGTGGGAATGGCTGCTGGCACCTCTGCGGCCAGGCGGCTCGTGGATGGTGATCAAGGCGCTTCCGCTTCTGGCGCCGCTGCCGGGCACGCTGCGCAGAAATATCTACACCATGCAGTGGGCGTCGATGATGGTCTTGATGTATTTCACCGAAGGCGTGGTTCGCGCTTGGAGCGAGCAAGGATTATCGCAATGGCTTGCCGGTGCTGAGATTCTGCTCTCGACGCTGTACTTTTTCGCTGCAATTTTTTTCCTGCGGCCGTACAAGCGCGAGGCAAAGCGCCTTGCACAAGAAGTGATTCAGCGCGCAGCTGAGCCTCATGAGCACTGAGTTTCTCGCGCTCTGCACGCAACTCATCGGCAGCCCGCATGTGCTCGTCGGTGATGTCATGGCAGGCTATCTCACCGACTGGCGGCGTCGCTCCACCGGACGCGCTCGCGCCGTGTTGCGGCCTGCATCAACAGACGAAGTGGCTGCGCTGGTGCAGCTGTGCTCACAGCATCGCGTACCGATCGTCCCGCAGGGCGGCAATACCGGACTGGTGCTGGGTAGCGTTCCAGACCAGAGCGGCACGGCGGTGGTGCTATCACTGTCGCGATTAAATCGTATTCGCGCTGTCGATCCCATCAACAACACGCTGACCGCAGAAGCAGGTTGCACGCTGCATCAGGTGCAACAGGCGGCTGAAACGCATGACCGTTTATTCCCCTTATCACTCGCCTCCGAGGGTAGCTGCAGTATCGGCGGCAACCTGGCAACCAACGCCGGTGGCACCGCCGTACTTCGTTATGGCAATGCCCGCGAGCTGACGCTGGGGCTGGAGGTAGTCACTGCGCAAGGCGAAGTCTGGAGCGGATTACGCGGACTTCGCAAGGACAACACCGGCTACGATCTGCGTGATTTGTTCATAGGCTCCGAGGGCACACTCGGCATCATTACTGCTGCAGTGCTGAAGCTATTTGCGCGACCGGCCGCCCGCACAACCGCGCTATTTGCGTTAGCGTCAGTCAGTGATGCGCTCAAGCTGCTGAGTCTGGCACGAACGCGCTGCGACGCTAACCTGACGGGCTTTGAGTTGATGTCTGACTTTTGTCTGCAGCTGGTCGAGCGTCACTTCAGTACACAACGACGACCGTTTGCGCAGCACTACCCGCAATATGTTCTCATAGAGCTATCGACACCTGAGCCCGAGGCTCATGCTATTGCGCAGCTGGAGGCGGTAGCGTCGCAGGCCATGGAGCAAGCCATCGCGCGTGATGTCATCATCGCGACCTCGTTATCGCAATCGAAGGCGCTTTGGGAACTTCGTGAGCATATCTCCGAAGCACAAGCGTCTGAAGGAAAAAATATCAAGCACGATATCGCGCTACCTATCTCAGCTATTCAAGACTTTGTTAGTCATACTGATGCCGAGCTACAGCGCGCTTTTCCGGGTTGCAGAATGGTGACATTCGGTCATCTCGGCGATGGAAATCTTCATTACAATGTCTCCGCGCCAGTTGGTCAGGATGATGAATCATTTTTGAATCAGCAAGAGTCGGTTAACAGAATCGTGCACGATCGTGTACATCACTACGGTGGCTCGATCTCTGCTGAGCATGGCCTAGGCGCACTCAAGCATAAAGAAATTTTGCGCTACAAAACCGAGACCGAGATGGCAATGATGATAGCCATCAAGCGGGCACTAGACCCGCTTGATTTGATGAACCCCGGGAAGGTCGTTTAAGCAAGATTCCCGGGCACTTACTGTCTCGGGGGTTGCTATGAAGTTTTTTCTGGTGTTGTCATTACTGCTGCAACCGTTTGTAGCTTACGCCGTGTACCGATGTGAATCGAGCGGAAAAATCAGCTACTCCGATCTGCCTTGTGCTGGCAGCCAACTCGACATATCACAAGCGTCATCAACAACAGATAGCGCTGATCCCGTCAGTAAAAATGAACGCAGCGAGGTAAGTCGCTTGCAAAAATTGCGAGAGCAACGTGAGCGGCAAGATCAGCAGATTCGTGACCTCGCTGCACGCGGCGCGGCAGCTCGTGAACGCAAATGCCGATCATTGGCATTACAGGTCAAGTGGCGGGAAGAAGATGTGCGCGAGTCGACGCTCGACAAAGCCCATAAGGCGAAAATTCGGCTTAGGCGCGCTACCGAAAAATTTGACAGCGAGTGCCGATAAGTCGCTTAGATAATCCTGCGATACCTCGGTAGCATGAAAACCACTACCAATCGCCTTGAACAGGGTGACAGCTGATTAGAGGAGCGTTTTACACCTAAGGCTGAGCCGACTGATTCTCCAGCGCCTCGCGCAGTTGCTGCGCCAGTCGGGCATGAATGGATGGCCCGTATTGCTGGTACAACGATGCAAACAATTCATCAAGCAGCAGCGTATTGGCAATGTAAACCTTGGTGTTATCGACCGACTTGACGAATACCAGCTCGATACCCGCGAGCGCCTCTAATTGTTTAAACACGGCAGAGGCGCCCAGTTCGGTGCGCACCGCGATATCTTGCACCGACAGGCCGTCACTACCTACCGCAAGCAATTGCTGAATGATCTGAACACGCTCCTCGATAGACAAGGCCCCCAGGAAGCGGGCAATATGTTTAACGTCCATCGTGGTCGTTGTTGATCGATTCATGGCGGTAGCGAAACGAGCGGATCAGATAGATGCCACTTTAAATTGACTTGATCCGCTGCGCAATTCGCGCGGCCTCCTCGGCCTGCTCATCGAGCAAGTGGGCTGTTTGATGCGCTACCGACGCCATCTCACTGATACGCTTCTTGACCGCCTCTGATGAGTGCCAAAGCTGTGATTCGTCGATATGAAAATCCAGCTCTGGCTCTACCTTGGCGGCCGCTACCGGCGGCACGACAGGCTTAACAGCGTCATCGGCCTGTGCAGTGCCCGCCGTTGCCGCCGGCACCGGCTCGGGCACTACGGTGCTCTGTACCGGCTGAGGTTGGGCGGGTGGTTGACGGCGCGGGCGCGGCGCGCTTTCGGCGGCACCGATTTGGGGATCGTGATCCCCACGAAAAATCTTGGCTTCGTCAGACATGAGCACACTCCGATCGGCGGGGTCACCGCAATAAAGGCTGCTCTATTCTAACTGGCGTGGCCACATCTGCACCAAAAATATACCTTATCCACCCCGTAACGTGAGCGCTACCCGCGCCAGCCCGGGGAGCCTTTGGCGCCCCAGCGCTGGCTGTTAACACGCTCTATCGTTTCAATGCAGGCAGGCGCCGCAATAGCTTGAGGCCATCGGGGTCGACGATCTCAATGTATTTCTGATCGACACGGATATACCCGCCGCGGGCGAAGCCGGACAGCGTGCGGCTCACCGTTTCCAGCGTGAGCCCAAGATAACTGCCAATGTCTTCGCGCGTCATGCGTAAATGAAATTACTTGTCCGAGAAGCCCATCCCCCGAAATTTTTGCGAGATCGATAGCAGGAATTTCGCAACGCGCGCTTCGGCCGGTAGCGTGCCCATCATATAGCCAACTTTTTGACCACTGATCAGCCTGACTCATCAGCTCCATCAGGCGACGGCGGAAGCCATGCGCCTTACCGCCAGTACCACTAAAAAACTCTAGCGGCACGACGATCAATTCGATATCCGACAAAGCGACTAAGGTGTTCTTGAACGTCTTGGACTCGATACCATCGAAACCGATCAGATCACCCTTCATCGGAAAATCAAGAATTTTCTCATTCCCGTATTTATCAATCCACGAGGTCTTGAGAAAACCTGCATATACGATAAAAATTGCATCACAGCGATCACCGCCGGTATACACGCGCGAGCCGGTTCTTGATTTGATGTGTTGAAACCGGTACGCATCAGTACCAAGTGAGTCATCGGCCTCGATGCGAAGTATTTGGTAGACCTGCTCGACGTTTGACCATAGCCGCGGAAAATTATCGGCCATTCGTGAATAGCGACCGATATCGCCAACAGCGCGATGTTCGACTGCTTCATCGATCGACGTTTGTAGTGTTTGCATAGTGCTCCCCTTCACCTGAATTACCGCATGTCAGCGGAAAGATGGAGGCGATACTAGAGCAAATCTTTTCGATAATTTCCCTGAACAGGCGCGCAGGTGCGGCTGCTCAAAGCACGTAAACCGGTATCAACTTGATCTGACTAAATATGTACGATGAGTGAGATCGATCGATACACGAGGATGATGCTGCGCAGCGATGTACTCAAGCAGCGACAGCAAGGATCACGTCCGATGGATCAACATAACAATTAACACGCGACAGCGTTGCAAGCTGCAACGCATCAATGACGGAGTTGTCGATGGTAATAACTAAGGGTAGTCCGTCATCAGTAGTGATCTGAAGCTCGGCTCTACGTTCACCACGCATCAGTAGCATAATCTGCCCGCGTAACTGGTTCACACCATGAACGGTTGATGCCGACGGCAGTGTTATCTTTATCGCAGATGCCTTGATCAAGGCAAACACCTTGGCACCGATGTTTAGCTGTAGCTCACGGCAGCTCTCGTGTGTGATCGAGGCGGTCAGCCTGAGGTTGTCGTTCAGCTGCAGACCAATTTCATCATTCACAGGGCCTTGCAGCATAGCGACAATGATGGCGCCGAATTGATTACGTGCGCTGGTTTTCATTGCAATGTCGGTGAGCTGCGCATAGTCAGCCTCCAGATCATTGGCTAAACGATTGAGGCGTTGAATAAAGCGTTCATGCTCGGCGCTAATCAAGTCAAAATTTTTCAGTAGCTGCTTGCCGCGCTCGGTCAGCCGGGTGCGGCCACCGCCTTTGCCACCGGCGTGCCGCTCGAGTAGTCGGTCGCCGGTCAGCTGCGTCATTTGATCAATCGTGTCCCACGCGCCTTTGTAGCTGTAGCCAGCGATCTTTGCCGCCTTGGTGAGATTTTCGGTGAGCCCAATCTGCCTCAGCAGCTCGATGCGCTTTCGGTTGGCGAGCACCGCGTCACCATGGCGCAGCGTCAGCTCGGCGTCCAGCGCGAGCGGCAATGAAGCATCTCTATAAGTTGTCATTTAAAAAATAGTGAAGCGATTGCGTTAGCTTTTTCTAATCTACCTGAGTTGACAAGCAAAATAAACCTCAATAAACTTTGAACAAGATTTACTTTGATATATTTAGAATCGGTTCAGGGTTACATCAACTCGGATTTTCATGCGTAAGCGGCGGTGGAGTCGCGTTTATCAAAATATATTCAAATACATTTTCAAGGCCAGGAAAAGCTCATAAGATGAAAAATTCGCTGAACCAAATGGCGCTAGCGCTTGGCCGGTGTGCAGGTGGCTAGGCAAGTCAAACTGGGGTCTCAGTTGGCGCGGAATACAAGTTCTACTGCCGCATCCTATTGGCATTCAAGGTAAGCAATATGAAATTCACTGGTATGAAATTCACTTGTACGAAATTTACTAATATGACGTTCACTCATATGAAATTTACAGATACAGCATGTAACGACAAAAAAATCAGCATACCGCTTTGGTTTGCATTCTTTCTATTGATATTCACGAGTGTCAATGCTGCTGAAGTCAAGGTCGCTGTAGCAGGTAATTTCGCTCAGCCGATGAAAGACATCGCCGCTGAGTTCGAAAAAGATACCGGGCATAGGCTTAATCTGTCACAGGGCGCCACTGGCAAGTTTTATGCGCAGATTACTAACGGCGCGCCGTTCGAGGTATTTCTATCAGCGGATGATGAAACCCCTGCCAGGCTGATCAAAGAAGGTAAGGCAGTGTCGGGTAGCCAATTTACCTATGCAATCGGGCGCTTGGTGCTGTGGTCACCAGACGATAAATTAGTGGATCAAGGCGGCGCTGTGCTAAAGAGCGATAAGTTCAAGTTCTTATCGATCGCCAACGCCAAGCTTGCACCTTACGGACGCGCTGCAGTGCAGACGATGCAGAAACTTGGCGTACTCAGCAGTATCGAGCCGCGCGTCGTCCAAGGCGAGAGCATCACGCAAGCGCACCAATTTGTTACGACAGGTAATGCGCAGCTTGGCTTCGTCGCCCTCTCTCAGGTGTGGGATAGTGGCAAGATCAAGTCCGGCTCTGCCTGGCTTGTCCCAGAGGCGATGCATGAACAACTCAAGCAAGATATCGTACTACTCAACCCGGGTAAGGAATCGCAAGCTGCCTCTGCACTGATCGACTATCTAAAGTCAGACAAATCGAAAAAAATTATTGAGCGCTACGGCTACAGAATTCCTTGAGCAATAAAAAAGTTATTGGGCACTATAGCTACAGAATTCCTTGAAAAATAAAAAGCTCATTGAGCGCTACGGCTATAGACTTCCTAGAAAAATCTTTGCTGATCAAATACTTTGTTGTTAGGCAGTGAGTCGACTTGGCTGTGCTACGCCGCCAAGATCAAGTGGCAGACGAACTTCGAAACTCGCACCGACACCAGGGCGGCTGTCGAAATGAATATCTCCAAGATGCGCATTGACCACGGTTTTTGATAGCCATAGTCCGACGCCCATACCGTCGGTCTTGCTGGTCTTGAATAATTCAAAAATCGATTGCTGCATGTCTTGGCTGATACCGGGACCGTTGTCGGTGACTGTCAGCACAACTTCGCTATCGACACAGATACTACTCACCTCCACGCGACCGGGCTTGAGTGATGCCTCTGATGCGGCCTCGACAGCATTGTTCATGACATTCAACACAACCTGCTGAAGCTGAGTCTGATCACCGATGACCGGGCAAGGATCACCACATTGATACTGCAACTGTACTTGCTTGGAGGTGGCGTACGGCATGATCAAGGCAGCACAATCCCGCACCAGATCGTTGATATCCAGCCTGACTGTAGCGCCGCTTCGATCTTCGAATAGCTTGCGTAGTTTGACAATAATGTCCGCGGCACGGCGATTATCTCGATTAACCTGCACCACAAGTTGCGTGATCTGATCATCTATCTCCGGCGCTGCTTTTTTCTCTAGTAGCAGCCGCTCGACCAGCTGTGTGTTCAAGCGGATCGAGCAGAGTGGCTGATTCAGCTCATGCGCCAAACTCGCCACCAGCGCACCCATAGATGCGGATTTATTCGACAAGGTTAGCTGGCGAATAATCTCTTCGCGCTCTTGCAGAAGATGCTTTAACTCTTGCTGGTGCTGCCCCAGCAAGGCTTGACGAGTTTCTGCTGCCGATAGCTCACGCTCGGTCTGCAGTCGGTCGGCCTCACGACGCTCGAGAAAGATCCGCAAGAAACCGATATTTGTGAGCGGTATGCAGATCATCTGACCGAGCACCATCAAGACTTGATCAGGCGTATTGGAATAGATATCCATTGACTGAGGATCAATCGCTATACCGACAGCGCGTACTGCCTGTGTCGAATAAAATCCGATACCTGCGGCCATCAATAGGTCCGCACCCAGACTTTGCCGATTACCTTTCAACCAATAGCCCAGCAGGAAATAATCTATCAAGATAAATGCGTAAAACCCGAAGTAATACACGCGCAAGTAGTACTCGGAGACGCCAGCATGGTAAGCGCCGATAAAGGTACCTAAAAAAATGATCGTTGTGAGCGAGTAAAACCATTTTGCTCGGGCAGACACCTTGCCGAAAAACATCCGCAGCGCAATACATCGGCCTGCATTCCCAACCACCATCGGAATCTGTCCGATATAGATGAATGCCCACTCGCTGACTATACCGCGCATTGACAGCGGGATAACTGCAATCCCGCTCAGTACCCCAGAGAGGCACCAGAGCCTTACTTGTGAATCACGTTGCTCGGATAACGCAAACCAGATCACTGCGTGCATGACCAGATAGACCATGCAGATCATGAGTATGACGGTTTGTGGATGAAAATACGGCATGATTGATAGACCGTGATTAACGGCTATTCAGGTAGGCTTATTCAGGATACTTGCCTATTGCGTGCTCGTTTCTGCCGGCTTATCTGCGTCTGGCGGAATGATCGATTGCGTGGTGAACAGCTGTATCGATACAGCGCCGGCAGGTACCTTCACCTTAAGACCCTGCAAATAAATTTGCAGCTTGGGTAGCTGTGGGGAATGAATCGTATAAGGTGGCTTGCCCGACAGGCTGGTGGTTGCGCCCGCTTTTAGTTTGAATGGTTTTGCAGCGCCGGTCGAATCAATTACGCAAAGCGTCGACTCGGTGTAGCTACCTAGATATAGCCGCGTGTAAGTCGCCCTCACTTGTGCAGGCGCCCAACGCGCCACATCGCCACCCGTACTGACTGCGCACGGGTCAGGCCCCTCGTCGGGGTTTGGGTCCACCGCCACTGCAGCTACAGCGGGCGAAGGCGCGTCTTCTGTCGCGCTTGGCGGCGCTGACACAGCGGGGTCGGGCATTGCCGCCGTCACTGTTGCCGCCGCTGAGGCAGTACCGTCAGTAGTTGGCGAAGCGGTTTCGGTAGCAACTGGCTCAACAGTGGACTCATCGATCGGATCACCCGCCGGTTTGGGTGTGGGCGTAAGACCGCGCAAGATAGAGAAGCAAATCACCAGCACCACAATAATCACTGCGATTAGCGGAACACGCCGAGATTCAAAATTTGATCGATTAGCCGGCTGCGCCATCATCCCTCTGCCGCTCTCGGCCGGGGGTGGGGCCATGACCATCGCCGGGCTTGGAACCGGGTCAGCAGGTGCGTAGGATCGACTCACCGGGGGAGGTGCCTGCGGTACCAGCTCGGACAGATCTATCTCAAATACATCGGCGTACTTACGCGCTGCCAGCAATTTATGACGAGCCCCGTAAAACGCTCGTAGACCACCATTTTCTATTTGTTCGATCTGCTCGCGCGACAAGGTTGCCATGCGCGCCGCCTCGGACACCGACAATCCGCGTTCTATACGCTCCTGCTTCAGCCGTGTGCCATCAATGACGACCTCATCAGCATCGTCCACACTGACATTCACCGGACGCTGGCGCCCACCTGATTCGAAGGGGATACTCACACAAAAAATCGCTCGAGGGAGCTGATGCTGATGCCGTAGCCACGCGCTAACCGGATCATGGTACGGAAGCCTGGTTCACCATAGGTACCGCTCTCGATTTTTGAGACAGTGGGCAACGAAACACCTGACGCGGGATCACCATCTAACATGCTGGCAGTGACCACATCGGTCTTGGTCATATGACGCGCCAGTCGCACCGCCAGAAGATACTCGTGACACGCTCGGAACTGCGAAGGATCAATCCCGGCTAACCATTTGCGCGAAATCTCGGCAATAACTTCCGAACGCCCACTCAAGTTTGGCGGAACGATCTCAGGCGCAGCGTTATTGAGCGCAATCGAATTCGGGGTCATGCGGGACACTCCATCGTTGTTATTGCTTGGTGTCGGGCGACAAGGATAGTTGTTAATGTCGCCAAGCGGTGAAAGATAGCTTCGCCAGAGAAAATCCACCATAGCACCTAAGGGTAACCCAAGGCGATGGATTAAGGGATGGCATCCAGGATGCGTACTAATTCGATAACATTTGTCGCGCCGAGCTTCCGCATCATATGCATGCGATGTAGTTTGACCGTACGCTCGGCGATACCCAGCTGCTTCGCTATTTGTTGATTCATGAAGCCTTGCGATACCAAACGTGCAATTTGCGCTTCGCGCGCAGACAGCGACGCAAACCGCGTCTCCATATCGGTTGAGGACAAAGATTTGCGAACATCCGCCACGTATCTTTGCAAGCCTTTGCCGACAGAATCCAGTAACTGGCCGTCATCAAACGGCTTGATCAGAAAATCAAGTGCCCCGCCTTTCATCGCCTGCACCGCTTCGCCGGCGCTGCTGCCACCACTCATGAACACAATTGGCACCGCTATGCCGCGCTGCTGTAATTCGCGTTGCAGATCAAGACCGGACACGCTTGGCATCTTCACATCCAACAACAAGCAGCGGGGGCCCGGAAACATAGGATCGGCTCGCTGTTCAAATTCAATGAAATCAGCGGCTGAAGAGAACTCGTCGACCGCATAACCCTGATGCAGCAATATGGCGCGGATCGCACTGCGCACTGAGGGGTCATCGTCGATGACCGAGATATGGCCGCGCGCGTGGCGCATAGCCTCGCGCTCGTCTCGTACCATGATTACTGAGCGAACCGAGCCGCGCATAGTGGCATTGCCCACTACACGTTATTAATCCGCATGACCGGCTTCTGGTTTGAGAAGAAAACGAGGGATCGGCGGCGGAGCGACCAACTCCGGGTCCAGCCTGCGAGAGGCGAGGGATATCGCGTCAGGCTCGATCAGCAGCCCGAGCTTGCGCGCGTATAGCTTGATCATTCGACTCATCTCGGACGCCGACGCGAACTGCTCGGCACCTGCCTCGATCGCCAGCACCTGCCGCACGCTCATGCCCGTGGTCGCAGCCACGTCCTCGACAGACAGCGCCAGTTGCTTGCGCTGCATTGCCAGCTTCTCACCAATCTCCATAGCCGCTCCGGTCGGAGGTTTTATTATTATTGCAACAATCGAAATTTAATCCGTTTAACAGGATTGTATTCAGATTATTGCAGGCGAGAAAGCATTTGTAGACTACCGTCAGGGGCATGTGGCCAAAAACCGTGAACGCAGCATGCGTTTGCGTTTGCGTTTGTAGTTAACCGAGCATGCAGCGCAAGTTGTGAAAGAGGCCCCTGATTGCGGCCGACCGGACCGCCGCTGCCCCACCGAGTGTCGAAAAGTATTGCCCTCAATCCGGCAACGGGCACAACCACTCAGGACGAAACTATCGATGAAGCTGTTGCCAACCTTAAAGAGGCGACCTCGCTGTATCTGGATGAGTTTCCAGCAAAATTCACTGCGCATCCCCTGATCACGACTTTTGATTTAGCTAATGCCTAAATTTCCAGGACTATCAGGCAAGGCCATCCCGGTACTGGACTGATCACGACCAATCAGTTAAATCCATATTGCTCAAATGTGGGGCGATATATGTTCCAGCCAGTCTTTTCCATGTTGTAAAAGTAAAAATGCGACTGAACATCTTTTAGTTTGGAGGAGCCAATCAATTTTTTTACTGCCTCGAAATGCCGTCCAGCAGACGATTTACTGCCGAGTTTTGCATGAATAAGGCCAGAATGGATTTCGTACCAAATAAACCCCGGGGCTGGGACTTTCTGAATCTGCTGCAGTGCTTGGTCGTATTTGCCTGCAAGTATCAATACGTAAGTAAGACCGTAGTGCTTTCCAACCACGGTGTTAGCCTTGTCCAATTCATCTGCCTTTTTGGCGATTTCAAATCCCTTTTGCCAACGACAATTTCCAGTTGTGTATTTTCCACCGCTTGCTTGAAAGTCTTTCACCTGATCTTCCGTACATTCCCCGCCCCAAATCGTATAACTGCTGATTGAACTCAATACGGCGACGTTATTTGGCGCCAACTCGTACGCCCTATCAAATGCTGCATACATTGCAGGCCAGTCTTTTTTTGCGAAAAACAAAGTCCCTTTCGTAGAATACAACTGGGCATTTTTTGGCTCAATTACGATTCCATCATCAATCAGTCTAATTGCCTCATCAATCACTGAGGCGTCTTTTAAGGAGCCAGAGAGATAACCAAATCGTAATATGACAGCGAGAGTAATTTTTGCATCTACATAGCTGGGATCAGTATTGACCGCCTCTTTAAGGCATTTCAGCACCTTTGGATAATCATCCGGCTGCACTGTTACCAGATAAGTTCCTCTTGCATAATTCACACACTCATAGGCACTCAAGTTGACACTCCCCTTTTTTATAGCTCTTTGGGCGATGTCCTTTGTAAGTGCAGAGCCAGCGTTGCCGGCCATTTCGCGAACTATACTTGAGACGATTTCGTCTTGCGTACTAAAAATATCTCCAGTAGAAATCTTCCTGTCGAACGATTTACTCCAAATTATGCTGTTGCTAGTGGTATCAAGCAGGCTTACGGATAGCCGGAATTTTTCTCCTGATTTTCTAAGATTCCCGTCTACAACAAATTGGGCCCCAGCCTGCTTGCCGGCTGTTGATGCGTCGGTACCGCGTTGCGACGAGCGGACGATATTTAGATTTTTCGAAATACTACTTAGCTCATTCGACAAATCTTGAGCAAGGCCTGCTGCAAAGTTCTTTAACTCTTTATCTTCTTCACTTAATTGGATCGGTAACACCAGAATCGTGTTTAACGCAAGATTACCACCATCCGTTTTGGACCCATTTAGATAGCCAAACAGGACTGCGGCGAGCACAACGACAGACAAGACGATGATGAAGACGATACTTTTTGGATTAAATTTTGAAGACTTTAAGCTTTTTGTCGATGTCTTTCCCGATCCAAATCCAGATCCTGAAGTCGTAGGTTCTGATACATTCACTTGGAAAACACGAACAGGCTCTTCGATATTTTTTAATTCGTGAATTCCAGTATCTTCAAATGCGAAATTAAATTTCCGCCTCACCTCGGAATACACTTTTTCGGACAACGAAATACCCCCGGGACTCGCTATACTCTCAAGCCGGGCTGCAATATTGACGCCTTCGCCGTATAAATTTTCCCCCTCAATAATAATGTCACCTACATTGATCCCTATGCGAAACTGCATAGCCTGATCCTGTGACAGTGACTCATTTCGCGATTGAATAAGTTTTTGGATATCTACGGCAGCTGATACCGCTGATACCGCACTCGCAAATTCAATCATGAATGCGTCACCGGCTGTATTGAAAATACGCCCGCGGTTTTCAGCAACGACGCCTTCGATGATTTCGCGGCATGCACGAAGATGTCGAAGCGTTCCTTCTTCGTCCCGACCCATTTTTTCTGAATACGACACGACATCCATTGCGAGAATGGCCGCCATCTTTCTCTCGGTCGTCGCCATGTTAGGTTCCTTTTAATCTGGCAGAAAAAAGTTGTTGCGAGTAACCAAGAACAGGATCGTTTCCGCACTATAGCCACAATTGGCACAGTGAACAAAATTTAGCTTAACGAAAATATAAGATTAACCTGCCGAGCATGTTTAAAACGTGCGGCCAAAGGTTTAGAAGCAGTCTTGCATTTTTGAGAATTTTGGGTTTTCAACGCGCAACATCGGCCTGTAATCTGCCGTATCTCGCGTGGTGTGATCTACGAGACCAAACGGCGTTGAGTGCAATTGAAGATCGTGCAATTCACGCCAACATCCGTAGCAGTCGTGGTTAGTTGGCACTCATAGAGATGGTATATCTCGTGAGATATATCATCTATTTCAGAGGGGTGCGCCATGGTTCAAACTGCCAAAATATTCACCACCGGCCGTAGTCAAGCGGTACGCCTGCCTTTGGAGTTTCGATTTGACGGCGCCGAAGTCTACATCCGCCGCGATCCCGTCATGGGAGACGTAGTGCTATCCCGCAAGCCGACCGATTGGCAAGGTTTAATCGACGTTGTGAAACTCAACGCTGAAGAAGAATTGCTCATTGAGCGCCGCCAAACCAACACTCGTCGCGACCCCTTTGAGAACGACCAACAATGAGCCAGCACTACCTGCTCGACACCAACATCATCAGCCACATCATGCAGGGCCGCGATAATGATTTACTGAATCGGTTAACCAATGTCGCCGTCGGTCAGGTCGCGATGTCTAGCGTGACCTTGGGCGAACTGGAATCCGGATTGCACCGCAGAGGCCAACCCAGTCGCCTAAGAAATGCGCTCACCCAAGTTCTATTGCGAATTGATGTACTGCCTTGGGATCAACAAGCTGCCGTCCGTTATGGTGAGCTTTGCAACAACTTAGAATCTAGAGGCATCAACTTAAGTTATTTCGACATGATGATTGCTGCTCATGCAGCGTCAGTTAAATCAACGCTGGTTAGTCGTGACAAAGCTTTTTCTCAGATACCCACCGACTACTTGAAGCATGATGGCGAAAAGTCTTTTCGCTATTGCCGTTTTTATCTCGTCAACAAATCGTTGTAAGTGCTTGATTTAATTGGCCTGCCCAGCACGATTCGAACGTGCGACCTACGGCTTAGAAGGCCGTTGCTCTATCCAGCTGAGCTATGGGCAGAAGCGAGAGTGGAAGATAAAAAAGCGGGTTGTCGATGACAACCCGCTTTGATTTACTGGTCGGAGTACAAGGATTCGAACCTTGGACCCCCTGCTCCCAAAGCAGGTGCGCTACCGGGCTGCGCCACACTCCGAGTGGTGTAATTATAGCCGATACCCCTTCATTACGGGATGGGATATTGCCAGTTCGATCATGCGGCCACGGCGTCGACCAAGCGCTCAGCCAGCGAGCGCGCCAGGGCAGGGTCGCGCGCCTCGACCATCACCCTCAGCAGCGGCTCGGTGCCGGAGGGGCGTATCAGCACCCTTCCCTCTGCACCCAGCGCCGATTCAGCAGCGTGCTTGGCCGCAAGTAGCGCCGGACTCGACTGCCACTCAAAGCCCCGCTGTATGCGAACATTGAGCAAGGTCTGCGGCCACAGGCGCATCTCGGCAATGCCGTCGGCCAAACCGCAATCCGCGCGCCGAAGCGCAGACAATACCTGTAGCGCCGAGATGATTCCGTCACCTGTCGTGTGCTTATCAAGAAACAGCAGATGGCCAGAGCCCTCACCGCCGACTTGCCAGCCACGTTCGAGCAGGGTCTCGAGCACATAGCGGTCCCCGACCTTAGCCCTTGCGAATCCTATGCCCATGGCGTTGAACGCTGACTCGACCGCCATATTGGTCATCAAGGTACCGACGGCGCCATCAATGCCGCCGTTCAGGTGACGGTCACGCACCATCAAATACAAGAGCTCATCGCCGTTATAAACACGCCCACTCGTGTCGACCATCAACAACCGATCAGCATCACCATCTAATGCAATGCCGAGGTCAGCGCGATGCTCGCCCACCGCTCGAGCGAGTGACTCGGGCTCAGTAGCGCCAACACCATCGTTAATGTTAAGTCCATTGGGTTGATTACCGATCGCCACCACCTCGGCACCGAGCTCATGGAATACATCGGGCGCAATGTGATACGCGGCACCGTGCGCGCAATCGACCACCAGTTTCAGGCCACGCAAATCCAGCTCGTTCGGGAAAGTGCTCTTGCAGAATTCGATGTAGCGTCCGCGTGCATCATCAAGCCGCCGCGCCTTGCCGAGCTTCTCTGAGCTGACACACGCAAAAGGCGCTTCCAATGCATCTTCGATAGCGTGCTCAACCGCATCAGGTAGCTTGTTACCGGATGCCGAAAAAAATTTGATGCCATTATCGTGATACGGATTATGAGATGCCGAGATCACCACACCTGCAGACAGGCGTAGCGCGCGGGTCAAGTAGGCGATGGCCGGCGTTGGCATTGGGCCGGCCAGCATCACATCGACACCCGCCGCAGAAAATCCGGCTTCCAGTGCGGCCTCGAGCATGTAGCCCGACAGTCGAGTGTCCTTACCAATCAGGACTGTAGGCCGGGCACTGCTTGATGCTTCATGTGCCAATACTTTACCGGCGGCATAGCCGAGCCGCATCATGAAATCCGGCGTGATTGGCGGCTGCCCCACATGCCCGCGAATACCATCAGTCCCGAAATAGTGTCTGCTCATCGTCTTGTGCTACCCGTTGTCAATCAATGCGCCTAGACGCGCGGCCTGCCAGACCTTGAGCGCGTCAACCGTTTCCGGCACATCGTGCACTCGAATGATACGCGCACCCCGCTCGGCTGCGACCACGGCTGCAGCAATACTTCCGGCGAGCCGCTGCTGTATCGGTTTGCCGGTAACCAGACCGATCGTACTCTTACGCGATAAGCCAACCAGCAGCGGCAGTGCAACGGCTTGCTGAAGCGCCGACTGCTGCCTAAGTAAGCTGAGGTTATGCTCAACAGTTTTACCAAACCCGTAGCCAGGATCAACGCATATTCGCTGCCTGCTGATACCCACTGCTAACGCGGCATTGACGCGATCCAATAGATAATCCCGTACTTCTGCCAGTACATCAACGTAATGAGGAGATAGCTGCATGCTCTGCGGGTCACCCTGCATATGCATGATACAAAGCGCGCATTGACTGTTACTGACTGCAGCTAAGCCATCCGCATCACGAAAGCCACTAATGTCATTGATCATGTCGGCGCCTGCCGACAATACTTCGCGCATCACGGCAGCGTGACGGGTATCAACCGACAAGGGCTTACCACAATCGCGCAGAGCATCAAGCACGGGAAGCACGCGTCGCAGCTCTTCTTCGGTGCTGATCGGAGGCGCACCGGGCCGGGTTGATTCGCCACCGATATCGATAATGTCCGCACCGTCGGCAATCATCTGCCGCGCATGCGCGATCGCGCGATCATGCGCATCGAACAACCCGCCATCCGAGAAAGAGTCCGGCGTGACGTTGAGCACACCCATGACAAGTGGGCGATCATGCTGATCAAGGCGCAGATGAAAACGCCCGCATTGCAATTCAGTGGATGTGTGATGAGTCATGCGCGATGGATGCTACACAAGCAAACGGGGTGGGGATCACTCCCCACCCCGCAAGCGTATAAAGTTCGTATGACTCAGGCCGGTGCAGCGGCCGGTTCAACACCACCGCCAGACGGGCCGTCACTCGGACGTGACGTCGGGGTTACTTTAGGCGGACGCGGCTCGCGGCCCGCCATGATGTCGCTGACCTGGTCCGCGTCGATAGTCTCCCATTCGAGCAGCGCCTTAGCCATAGCTTCGACCTTGTCACGATTACTCTCAAGGAGATGGCGAGACAGCTCGTACTGCTGATCAAGAATCTTGCGGATCTCTGCATCAACCTTTTGCTGAGTCGCTTCAGATACTGTCTTGGACGACATACGACCGAAGTAAGAATCCTGATCTGAGTCTTCGTACACCATGGTGCCGAGTTCTTCCGACATTCCGAAGCGCGTAACCATCGCGCGCGCCATCTTGGTCGCACGATCAAAGTCATTCGATGCGCCTGTCGACATCTGATTCATAAAAATCTCTTCGGCGATTCGGCCACCAAACAGAATGGCGATATCTTCGAGCATCTTGTCTTTGTACATGTTGACCCGATCGTGCTCGGGCAACTGCCAGGTAAGACCGAGCGCCATACCACGCGGCATGATGGTGACTTTGTGCACCGGATCAGCCTTCGGCAACAGCTTTGCGACGACGGCGTGACCAGATTCATGGAAGGCCGTGTTACGGCGCTCTTCTTCGCGCATGACAGCCGACTTGCGCTCCGGGCCCATCACGATCTTGTCTTTCGCATCCTCGAAGTCTTGCATCTCAACCAGACGCTTATTGCGACGGGCAGCAAACAGCGCGGCCTCATTGACCAAGTTGGCCAGATCGGCGCCAGAGAAGCCTGGGGATCCGCGGGCCAGCACATCAGCGCGAACATCCGGCGCGATCGGTACCTTGCGCATGTGCACATTGAGGATTTGCTCACGACCACGAATATCCGGCAGACCAACGTGAACCTGACGATCGAAACGACCCGGACGCAGCAGCGCCTTATCGAGCACATCGGAACGGTTGGTGGCGGCGATCACGATCACACCGGCGTTGGCCTCAAAGCCATCCATCTCGACCAGCAACTGGTTTAGGGTCTGCTCGCGCTCATCATTGCCGCCGCCCATGCCGGCGCCACGATGACGGCCCACGGCATCAATCTCGTCAATGAAGATGATGCAAGGGGAATGCTTCTTGGCGTTCTCGAACATATCGCGCACACGGGAAGCACCAACACCGACAAACATCTCAACAAAGTCGGAACCGGAGATCGTGAAGAAAGGCACCTTGGCCTCGCCGGCAATCGCACGCGCCAGCAATGTTTTACCAGTACCCGGTGGGCCCACCATCAAAACGCCACGCGGAATGCGTCCGCCTAATTTTTGGAACTTGGTGGGGTCACGCAAAAAGTCGACCAACTCACCGACTTCTTCTTTAGCCTCATCGCAACCAGCGACATCAGCGAACGTTACTGCGTTTTGGGTCTCATCCAGCATGCGTGCTTTTGATTTGCCGAACGAGAAAGCACCGCCTTTGCCGCCACCCTGCATCTGGCGCATGAAGAAAATCCAGACGCCGATCAACAGCAGCATTGGGAACCAGGAGATAAACACCTGCGACAGGAAAGACGGCGGCTCTGGCTGCTTGACGTCGAATTTGACACCGTTATTGACCAGATCGCCAATCAGGCCGCGATCGAGATTCGTGGTTGTCGCTTTGATTTTCTTGCCATCGTTGGTGATCGCAATAATGGTGCGATCCTCGATAGTGGCTTCGCGAATATGCTGAGCCTTCACCTCATCGAGAAAATCGGAATAAGCGATTGGGGTAGCGCCACCTGCAATGCCGCGCTCATCGAACTGCTTGAAGACAGTAAACAGCACCAGGGCGATGACGACCCAGATGGCGGCTTTGGAAAACATATTATTCACGCGGGGAGCTCCTGGAAAGCGGCCGAAACGGTCGACCTGACACGAACGCTGATTCTACTCTCAAGATTCAGGCCTTGCCACAGCCCAAATGGGGCTAAGCCCCTGGTTTTTCAAGGTGCCTCTGCTTGCCAGAGCCCTTCCTATGAGCCCTTCCTGTGAGACCCTATTCAGGGCCCCGGCTTGAGGCCACGACCGAGCAAGAACAACTCAGACGACTTATCCCGACTGGCCTTGGGCTTCTTGGGGCTGACAACGCGAAATACTTGCCGAAATTGCCCAAGAATTTGGTTATAGCCACTGCCATTAAAACATTTGACGAGTAGGCAGCCCGAAGGTTTCAGGTGCTGGCAGGCGAATTCGATAGCCAGATCGACAATATCCTCGATCCGAGCGGCATCAGCAGCGGCAATACCCGACAGGTTGGGTGCCATATCTGACAACACCAGATCGAGCTTTTGGCCCTCAAGCAACTCGGCCAGCTGCCCGGCTACCGCCTGCTCGCGAAAGTCGCCCTGAATAAAATCGACATCGGCGATTGGCTCCATGGGCAACATATCCAAGCCAATGATGCGGCCATGAATGCCGCCGCCCTCTTTGCCCGCCAATTTGCGACGAGCGTACTGTGCCCAGCTGCCGGGTGTACAGCCAAGGTCGACAATGATTTGGCCGGGCTTAATCAGCTTCTCTGCCTCATCGATCTCCTTGAGCTTGTAAGCCGCGCGAGCGCGATAGCCCTCCTTCTGCGCTAGCTTTACATAGGGATCATTGATGTGATCGTGCAGCCACTGCTTATTGACGCTTTTCCTGACCATTCACTCACACTCGCGATCTGCACTAAGCCGGTAACGCAATTGATTGAAACACTGGCCTATCGCCAGAGCAGCATAGAATATGCCTATTTGAAGGCGATTCATGCTTAATCTCACTCCCGCCGAACGCAGCGAACTGCGCTCCCAAGCGCACGGCCTGAGCCCGGTCGTCATGATCGGCGAATCCGGTCTCACGCCAGCAGTGGTAAAAGAAGCCGACACCGCACTCAAAGCACATGGCTTGATCAAGGTGCGTGTATTCGGCGACGACCGCGAGGCACGCGTCTCCTACTATGAAACGCTATGCGAACAGCTCGGTGCTGCGCCGGTACAGCACATCGGCAAGCTGCTGGTGCTCTATCGACCTAGAGTCGACAAACCCAAAGCCGCCAGCCCGACGCGCGGTAAGGGTGTGCGCGAAGTCACCATCGTCACAACCCATGTCACGAAACGGCCCACGGTTAAGAAGGTCATGCTGAAGGGCAATGAGCGACTGACCGCCGGCGGCAATGTGCGCAAGGCCAAGACGCGGCAAAAGAGCCTCAAGAAAAACGCACTGGGACGGTAAACCGAACTATCAGAACTGGATCCTGGCCTACGCCGGGATCCAGCAAGCCCGACCCAACGCTCAGCGAATTTTCAATACCAGCGCAACCGCCATCACACTTTGGCATAAATAGAAAAGGCTGGCCACGCCGTGCAGCATGCCAAAACGTGACCGGCTGGCATCATCCATCACCCCACCGTTCAACGCGGCAGCCTCACGAAGCTCGGCCATGAACGGCTGCAGACCAAAATAGCCTACAGACACGCACGCCAGCATCAGCAATACAGCGATCAAGCAAAAGCGGCGGTGTTCAAAGTGACGATCCCAAACCAGTAAGCCCAGCAGCAATAAACCACAGACGACTGATACCCACGCCTCGATCCGAAATAAACTGCCCGCAATACTGCCCGCCAGCGCGCGCTCTGGCAGCGTCGCAAACAAAGTTGGCGCAACCAGATAGCCAATGGTCCACATGCTGCCGACCCAGAAGGTCACGATGAGTACGCGCAGCTGCGTAGTTACCGGAGCGGATAACTGCATCAGATGTACTGAACCTCGAGAATTTCATATTCACGCGTGCCGCCCGGTGTTTGTACCTCGACGGTGTCGCCAGCGTACTTGCCGATCAAGGCGCGCGCAATCGGCGAACTAATCGATACTTTTTTGAGTTTGATATCCGCCTCATCGTCGCCAACAATTTTGTAGGTTACTTTGTCACCGGATTCCAGATCTTCCAGCGTAACCGTCGCCGCAAATACAACGCGACCGTCGCCATCAATCAGCGTTGGGTCGATGATTTGCGCCGCCGAAAGTTTGCCCTCCAATTCCGCGATACGCCCTTCGATGAAACTCTGCCTTTCCTTTGCAGCGTCGTACTCGGCGTTCTCAGACAAGTCGCCCTGGGCACGCGCATCGGAGATCGCGCTGATGACCGCTGGCCGCTCTTTGGTTTTCAGACGATGCAATTCGTCTTTCAACATCTCCGCGCCTTCCTTGGTGAGGGGAATGGTGTTCATAGTGGTTTATAGAAATTTAAAAATTTTTCTCACAAATAAAAAAGAACAGAGGCTGCGGAACACGCAGCCTCTGGTCAAGTTTTTGCAATTATATGACGTGTTTGGGCGGCATGTGACAAACACCCTAACTACCTACCGCAAACACAGCGCGCAACATCACTTCTGGCTCACGGACCGACGCACCGAAGAGGATCCGCTTTATCAGACCAACGTAGACGTGTCTCGCGTGTTAAGCGATTAGCGATGCGTGCATGCCTTGCAGATCGTAGACATGTAACTCATTGAGGTGTGCCATCCCGGCGACAGCTGCCTCAGCACCCGCAATCGTGGTGTAGGTCGTTACACGCGCACCCAACGCTGACGTGCGAATCGTCCGCGAGTCATTGATGGCATTTCGCTTTTCTTCCACCGTGTTGATCACCAAGGCAATCTCGTTATTCTTGATCATGTCGACAATATGCGGCCGACCCTCAGCAACTTTATTCACGGTTTGAACAGCAATGCCAGCAGCGGCAATAGCGGCAGCCGTACCCTTGGTCGCAACAATCGTGAAACCGATCTCCACCAGCGAGCGCGCAATCTCGACAGCACGCGGCTTGTCGCTATTCTTCACCGACAAGGAAACCTTACCAGACGTCGGCAATCTCACCCCGGCACCGAGCTGTGACTTGACGAAAGCTTCACCAAAGGTTTTGCCAACGCCCATCACCTCGCCAGTCGACTTCATTTCGGGCCCGAGAATCGTGTCGACACCCGGGAATTTCACAAACGGGAACACCGCTTCTTTGACACTGAAATAATCCGGCGTCACCTCATCAGCAATCCCCTGCGATGCGAGCGACTTGCCCACCATGCAACGTGCCGCTATCTTCGCCAGCTGCAAGCCAGTGGCCTTGGATACGTAAGGCACCGTACGTGAGGCACGCGGGTTCACCTCCAGCACGTAAACAATATCTTGCAACTTGCCATCGATCTCTTGCTGCTGAATCGCGAACTGCACATTCATGAGACCGACGACACCCAAGCCACGTGCCATCAACGCTGTCTGGCGCTTTAACTCATCAATCGTCTCAGACGATAACGAGTAGGGAGGTAGAGAGCACGCTGAATCACCCGAATGCACACCCGCTTGCTCGATATGCTCCATCACGCCACCAATGAAGGTGCGCTCACCATCCGACAAGCAATCGACATCAACCTCAATCGCATCGTTCAAGAAGCGATCCAGTAGCACCGGCGAATCATTCGATACTTTTACTGCTTCACGCATGTAGCGTTCAAGATCACGCTGCTCGTGCACGATTTCCATCGCACGACCGCCCAACACATAAGAGGGACGCACCACCAGCGGGTAACCGATCTCCTGCGCCAGCACGAGTGCCTCTTCTTCATTACGCGCTGTTCGGTTCGGTGGCTGCCGAAGCCCTAGCTCATGTAGCAGCTTTTGGAAGCGCTCGCGATCTTCAGCAGCATCAATCATGTCGGGCGAGGTACCGATGATAGGAACACCATTCGCTTCAAGATCTAGTGCCAGCTTGAGCGGTGTCTGACCACCGTACTGCACAATCACACCCACAGGCCGCTCTTTGTCGACGATCTCGAGCACATCTTCCAACGTTAGTGGCTCGAAGTACAAACGGTCCGAGGTATCGTAATCGGTGGATACGGTCTCGGGGTTGCAGTTGACCATGATGGTTTCGTAACCATCTTCGCGCATCGCGAACGCCGCATGCACGCAGCAGTAATCAAACTCGATACCCTGCCCGATACGGTTCGGGCCACCGCCGAGCACCATGATTTTTTGACGGTTGGTCGGGTTGGACTCGCACTCTTCTTCGTAGGTCGAATACATATAGGCGGTGCCGGTAGCGAACTCGCCGGCGCAGGTATCCACACGCTTGTAGACCGGACGCACGCCATTCATGCGACGCAGCTTGCGCACGTCGCGGTCTTCGATTTTCAGCAGCTTGGCGATACGACGATCGGAGAAGCCCTTACGCTTCAAGGCAAACAAAGTGTCTTTGTCGAGTACTTTGACGGTTTGCGTCTCCAGCCACAATTCAATATCGACGATCTCTTTAATGTGCGCGAGAAACCACGGGTCGATCTTGGTCAGTTGCTGCACTTCTTCCAAGCTGAAGCCCTGCGCAAATGCATCACCAACGTACCATATACGCTCCGGCCCCGGCTCGCCGAGTTCTTCTTCCAATACTTCGCGGTCTTTGGTCTTTTCATTCATGCCATCGACGCCGACTTCCAGTCCGCGCAGGGCTTTTTGAAACGACTCTTGGAAGGTGCGGCCAATCGCCATTACCTCACCTACAGATTTCATCTGCGTGGTGAGATGGCTATCTGCCTGCGGAAATTTCTCGAAGGCGAAGCGCGGGACCTTGGTCACGACATAATCAATCGATGGCTCGAACGATGTAGGCGTCGCACCGCCGGTAATGTCGTTACGCAGCTCATCCAGCGTGAAGCCCACCGCCAGTTTGGCAGCAACCTTCGCAATCGGAAAACCCGTTGCCTTGGATGCGAGTGCCGATGAGCGCGACACACGCGGGTTCATCTCGATCACGATCATGCGACCGTCTTTCGGATTCACCGCAAACTGCACATTCGAGCCGCCGGTATCCACACCAATCTCACGCAGCACCGCCAGCGAGGCGTTACGCATGATCTGGTATTCCTTATCGGTCAGGGTTTGGGCGGGTGCCACGGTAATCGAGTCACCGGTATGCACGCCCATCGGGTCGAGGTTTTCGATCGAACAGACAATGATGCAGTTGTCATTGCGGTCGCGCACCACCTCCATCTCGAATTCTTTCCAACCGAGCAGCGACTCTTCAATCAACAACTCATTCGTCGGCGATGCTTCCAGGCCGCGCTTGCAGATGGTTTCAAATTCTTCGGCGTTGTACGCAATGCCGCCGCCGGTGCCGCCCATCGTGAATGAGGGACGAATAATTGTCGGGAAGCCGACTTCTTTCTGCACTGCCCATGCCTCATCCATTGAGTGCGCGATGCCGGAACGCGCAGAGCCCAAACCGATCTTGGTCATCGCCTCTTTGAATTTCTGACGGTCCTCTGCTTTATCAATCGCCTCGGGCGTTGCGCCAATTAACTCAACGTTATATTTGTCGAGTACCCCATGACGCCAGAGATCGAGCGCGCAGTTCAGTGCGGTTTGGCCGCCCATCGTCGGCAGAATCGCATTCGGTTTTTCTTTGTCGATGATGCGCTCGACCACCTGCCAGGTAATCGGTTCGATGTAGGTGACATCCGCCATCTCGGGGTCCGTCATGATGGTCGCCGGATTACTGTTAACCAGAATAACTTTGTAACCCTCTTCGCGCAATGCCTTGCAGGCTTGTGCGCCGGAATAATCAAACTCGCACGCCTGACCAATGATGATAGGACCCGCACCGATAATCAGGATGCTTTGTATGTCGTTACGCTTAGGCATGCTGACGTTTCTCCATCATGGCGACAAAGCGATCGAACAAAGACGCAATATCATGCGGGCCCGGTGATGCTTCGGGGTGTCCCTGGAAACAGAACGCGGGTTGATCAGTGCGCTCAAAGCCTTGCAGCGAACCGTCGAACAGCGATACATGGGTTACGCGGCAATTCCCGGGCAGAGTTGTTACATCAACGGCGAACCCATGGTTTTGCGACGTGATCATTACTTGCTTGGTATCGAGGTCCTGCACCGGGTGATTGGCGCCATGGTGACCGAATTTCATCTTGACTGTCTTTGCGCCAGAGGCCAGCGCCATGATCTGATGGCCAAGACAAATGCCGAAAGTAGGAATGCCACGCTCGATGATTTCACGCGCTGCGTTAATCGCATAGTCACACGGCTGCGGATCACCTGGGCCATTCGACAGAAACACGCCATCCGGTGCTAGCGCCATCGCCTCTGCCGCGCTCGATTGCGCCGGCAGCACGGTCACTCTGCAACCGCGCGCGGCAAGCATACGCAAAATGTTGTACTTCACGCCGAAATCAAATGCGACCACATGAAATTTTGGAATGGTCAGCGCCCCATAACCACTGCCGAGGGCCCACTCAGTGCGCGTCCACTCGTAACGCGTCTTGGTTGACACTACTTTCGCCAAGTCCATACCGGTTAAACCGGGGAATGCGCGCGCATGGTCGAGCGCGTGAGATTCTTTCAGGTTAGCGCCCGCGACGATGGCGCCGTTTTGCGCGCCTTTTTCACGCAAAATTCGTGTCAGCTGACGCGTGTCAATGCCCGCGATCGCAACGATGCCTTCTGCCTTCAGATAATCGGGCAGGCTTTGCGTGGCACGGAAATTCGATACTTGAATCGGCAGATCACGAATAATCAAACCCGCGGCTTGGATTTTGTCTGATTCGACATCTTCCGGGTTGACGCCGGTGTTGCCGATATGGGGATACGTGAGCGTGACAATTTGGCGGGAATAGCTTGGATCAGTCAGGATTTCCTGATAACCCGTCATTGCCGTATTGAAAACCACCTCGCCACTGGTGTGGCCATCAGCGCCTATGGAAAAACCCTTGAAAATTGTGCCATCTGCGAGTGCGAGAATGGCCGGGGTGCGGTTGGCCGTAAAGAATGGCGGCAAAGATAACTCCTGTGGTTACCGCCGCACGGGCTGCCGGCAATCACGGCGCGCGCCCTCGTTGGGCGTGACGAATCCGCAAACTGCGCGACAAGAAAGAGTGATTGGGTGCCGTAGGCGGGTTCAATGGTTAAACCCTCGAATTATATCGTGACGGCAACCCGCTGCCAATGGTCAAAAGCCAAAGCCTGCCGTCAAACCACTGAAACAGACTCTTAAAGACCAAGCGCTGCGATGCCGGCCCTGGCGATTTGCGCATCCTCATTGGACTTCACGCCCGACACGCCCACAGCGCCGACACACTCGCCGCCGACCATAATAGGCACGCCACCCTCGAGCATGCCATTGATGCCCGGGGCCGAGAGAAAAGAATACCGACCATTGTTGATCACGTCTTCATAGACCTTGGTCTCACGCTGACCCAGCGCAGCGGTGTGGGCTTTGGCTGGCCCTATCATTGCCGACGTTGCTGGAGCGCCATCAAGCCTTTGTAACCACAGTAAGTGACCACCATCGTCCACAATCGCAATCGATACCGCCCATTTATGCGCCACAGCCTCAGCCTCTGCTGCTGCCGCAATTTTCTTGACGTCGTCGAGTATTAGCGCAGGTTTGGTTCGCATGCTGTACTTCCTTTCCTTCATAAAAAGTGGTGGATTGTACGATAAGACGGATTGACAAAAGGTAAGCAGCGTAACGCCGGATTTTCATGCAAAACCAATCAATGATTTGATCGTTTTTTATTCGACAATGTACTAAGTGCGCGTGAAACTTTGACAAGTTGGGGTTGAATCGCGTAAATTTGTGGAGGTTTTGAAAAGGCTTGGTGCATTTTTTTGCAACTTGCGACTACCGCTAACTGAATGAGCGCACTCAGAACAATCACACTACCCGTACTGCTTGCCATGGCACTCGCTGCCTCAAGCGCCCGAGCTGCCGAGCAGGATGCCATTGATTCCTCTGGTGTTTTGCAGCGTATCAGCAGCTTTACCGACCGCGCGGCCAGCCTTGCGATTGAAGCGATGTCGCTGGTTGGAATCCACTACCGCCGTGGCGGTAACTCACCTGAGCACGGTTTGGATTGCAGCGGTTTGGTGCGTTACGTGTTCAAGCAAACCAATAACATTGATCTGCCGCGCACATCGGTTGAAATGAGTCGCGTCGGCGAGCAAGTCGACAAGACAGACCTACAACCCGGCGATCTGGTGTTTTTTAATACCCTGCGCCATACTTTTTCTCATGTCGGGATTTACCTCGGCGATAACAAGTTCATTCACGCACCAACACCAGGCAGTGCCGTTCGGATCGAGAGCATGGATTTAAGCTACTGGAAGGCGCGTTTCAATGGCGCGCGCCGGGTGCTCGGTGCTGAAAACACAGAAGCTAACCGTCGCTAGCTTTTTCTACTGCGCTTGCTGCTTGATTTGAAGACGTTTGCGTAGTTCTGGGATGGCGGCGACTGCTGCGCGCTCCCCGGCTGTGATCGCCTTACCCCGGCTCTGAAAATCACTCCCCTTCATATTCGCTAGCTCAGGGCGAATCACAATATCCGCTTGCTGCAACTCGTACTGGTTCAGGCTCTGCCCCATAATCGCGAAAGTTTGCAGCAGTATTTCAAATGCACCGGTTGACGGCTGTGCCTCTGGCTGTGCGGAAATATTCACGGCAATCACAAAATCTGCACCCATTTTTCTGGCAAAACTTGCCGGCACTGGCGATACCAAACCGCCATCAACGTAATCGATCGTGCCGATGCGTACCGGCTTGAAAACGCCGGGCACTGATGAGGATGCGCGCACCGCAGCGCCGGTATTCCCGCGCCTGAACAAAATCGGCTGACCGCTTTTCAAATCAGTCGCGACCGCACCGAAGGGCAGTTTGAGTTTTTCAATCGGCTGCCCTCGAACCGCGCGGTTAACGTAGTCTTGTAAACCCTCACCTTTCAGTACTCCGGTCGGGCCCGAAAAGAATGGGACAGACCAATCAGAAATTGCGCCCTCTTCCATATCAATCGCCATTTTCTGCAATGCAGGCCCGTTATTGCCGGCTGCATACAACGCACCCACCAAGCTGCCAGCGCTGGTACCCACGACCAGATCAGGCATGATGCCATTTGCCTCGAGCGCCTTGATGACACCAATATGGGCAAAACCGCGGGCAGCCCCGCCGCCGAGCGCCAAACCCACTTTGACCTTGCGCCGCGCAGGCAAAGGTGCTGCTTGCACCGGCGCCGGTGTCACGGCTGGGGGTGATTCTGGTGTGGTGGAATCCTCTGCCGTTGGTGGCGTCGCGGTTTCATCCTGGCCAGTCGTGCTCGTTGTAGTTGCGGCTTGCGATGTCGAGGAATTCTGGGTAACTGTCGATGACTGCGTTGTCGGTTTCGATGTTGGCACCGTTTGGCAAGCCGCAAGAACGACCACCAACAGTGGAAGGGTGAAAAACACGCGCATAGATAACCTCTCGTATTGACCCGTCATTCTATCGAATAGAACCCGATGTTTAGCAACCGACGTGTTTTTTACCTCGCGATCAAAAGAAAACGCCCCCGAAGGGGCGTTCCGAAAAACGAACCGATTAGCCCGATTAGAAATTAAACTGCGAGCGAATCATGAACGCATGCGACTCGTCGGCGCGCTTGGCAGGTGCTGAGGGTGTGCCAATATCAACCGGCAAGAATGAATAACCAAACTTGGTTTGCGCATAGTTGAACATGATTCGCACATTCGGATTCAGAATC
>VGHX01000007.1 GCA_016868055.1 Betaproteobacteria bacterium | reverse complement strand
GCTGGATTCGAACCAGCGTACTCGCAAGAGGGCAGATTTACAGTCTGCTGCCATTAACCACTCGGCCACCCCACCGCAGGGAACCGCTTACTATAGTGGAAAACATAAAAAGCGTCAATTATCATAATGTGCCTCTTGCTTGTTTTCTGAAAGCGGCCACTCACTTCGCCGCTGCTTTTGCGCTTAGATCAACTTGGTCAAAGTGGCCGCCAAAAAGGCCAGCAAAGACCACAGCAAGGCCGAGCCAAACGGGAGACAAAAATCGACACCCTTGAAGCGAAAGCAGAAATCTCCGGGCAAACGACCAACCCAAAGTCGCTTAAAAAACGGCAAAAGCGGATAAAATACCGCTAAAAGCACGAAAATGAATGCAACCCAACGGATCATAAGATTAAATCAGGCGCCCCAGAAGTAAAAACACCGCTGTCAGGACAAGGGTCGATGCAAACGGAAGCCGGATTTTCCAGCCAAAAAGACTGAAATTCAGGTCACCTGGCAGCCGGCCGAGGCCCATACGTTCCAGCCAAGGCAGCAGCGAGGACAGTAGCACCAGCGCCAGAAAAATAACAATAAACCAACGCATCTATCAGACTTCACCCGAATTATGCATTAATGGAAAACCACCGGCTACAGACGGTAGCTTTGATCGAGAGACTGAATATTTGCTGGCACCTCCACCCGGTCGACCAAAAGCAGTGCCTTGAAAAGCTCGCCCATTTCGGCAGGCGAGGTGAGTTTTTGTACTGCATTTGACAAGGGTAGCCAATGATGGGGGTCGGCTGCCGACGGTTCCTCCAGCAATTTCGGCAAGCCAGCGCCGATTAGAAAGGCAGCCTGACTCATGTAAAACCCCACGCCCAAGCCGGCATCCATCCCGGCGCGTGCCATCGCGCTGAAATCAACGTGGCTGGTAATGTCCTGCAAACCAGGCAGATAAAACGGATCAGTATGCGCGTGATGGCGGTAGTGGCACATCAGCGTCCCGGCGGAGCGCTGCGGCAGATAGTACTCCGAGGCTGGAAATCCGTAGTCAATCATCAGCGCGGCGCCGCCACGGCCAGCGCCCAGCATGTCGCCCAACAGGCGAATAAAGCCGGCTTGTTGCGGGTGAATCTCGGTCAGATAACCCTCAGGCAGGTCATCCGCCTCAGGTATTTGCTCGACAAGGCCCGGTAAGCATTCGCGGTCTGAAAATACAAACGCCTGCTCGTTAAGCGCCACCCCACGCTCAAGCCAGCGGCCACTTTGCTTGATCAGTAGCTGAACCGGCATTGCATCAAGCACTTCGTTGGCAATTACCAGGCCGCTAAACGCCCTTGGGGGGGCATCCAGCCACTCGACTTGATTGAACCCGGCCAGCGCCTGCTGCTGCCGAGCCCGTAGATCGCCGGATAACTCAACAATCTGATAGCTAGTCACCGGTATCCCGGCATCAGCCATGGCTTGCAATAGATCAGCGGCAAGCTTGCCAGTGCCCGCGCCAAATTCGAGCAGCCTTGTCTCCGTACCATGTAGCAGCTCAACGGCGAATCGTCCCAATGTCGCGCCGAACAGCGGGCTGATTTCCGGCGCGGTTGTAAAATCGCCGTCCTTACCCAGCTTGACAGCACCGCCCGCGTAATAACCAAGGCTTGGCGCGTATAAGGCAAGCGCCATGTAGTGGCTAAATGAAATCCATCCGTCATTCGCCAGAATGGTTTTCTGAATACGGCGCTGTAATTCGCGCGAGGCTTGCAAAGCATCGGCAGAAGGAGGCGGCAGTGACATGTGCGGTATTGTAGGGAAGGTAGTGCGGTCTGCGGCGGGCAAGTGCTGCGAAAGATCGTCAGTCAGTTAAACCTAATCATGCTGTGCAAACAAATCCGACCTCGCCAGATATGCTGCATCTCATCAAAGATCATTAATCATGCATAGTCTCCCACGCAAGGCCGCGCTAGTCACCGGGGCCGCAAAACGGCTGGGCCGCGAAATTGCGCTGGCGTTAGCGCAGCATGGTTGGGACATCGCGGTGCATTACCGTGAATCCGAAGCCGAAGCACTGGACACCGTAGACGCGATCAAATCTCTCGGGCGCGCCGCAATTGCCATTCAATGTGATCTGTCAAACGAAACAGAAACTCGGCAACTGCTGCCGCGCGCTGTGGCGCAGCTTGGCCATATCAGCTGCGTCGTGAATAGCGCTTCGCTGTTTGCGTATGACGATGCGCGTAGCTTTGATCAGGCGCGACTGGACGCGCATATGCATAGCAACCTCGCTGCACCGATATTGCTCGCGCAGGCGCTACATGCGGCAACGCCTGAAGATGCACAGTCCGTCGTTATCAATCTGCTGGATCAGAAATTATTCAACCTCAATCCAGACTTCCTCTCCTACACGTTATCGAAGAGCGCCTTGCACACCGCCACCACGCTACTCGCGATGTCGTTAGCGCCCAAGCTTCGTGTCGTAGGTTTGGCCCCGGGATTAACTTTAGTATCTGGCGACCAAACATCGTCGCAATTTGAAAAAGCGCACCAGCAAACAGTCCTCGGCAAAAGCAGCACTGCCGACGACATCGCGCAAGCCGTTTGTTATTTAGCCAGCGCCCGCGGCATTACTGGTACTACGCTCATCGTTGATGGCGGGCAGCATCTTACCCCCTTACCCCGCGATGTCATGTTTCTCGCGACATAAGGTCGATTAAATCATCTCTAACTGAACAACATGAATTCCCTTTTGATGCACCCGATGCTGTCTGATTGCCGCCGTCTATTCCTTCGTAATTATCAGATCATGAGCAATATTGGTGTTCATGACTTCGAAAAACGTGGTGAGCAAAGAGTGTTGTTCAACGTAGAGTTATACGTGCCGCTCGCTGATTCCACCCCGACTCAAGACGAATTACATGAAGTGCTCGATTACGACTTCATTCGTAACACCATCCAACAACGCTTAGCAAAGGGTCACACGCATTTGCAAGAAACCCTGTGCGACGACATTGCACGAAGCTTGCTGCAGCATCCTAAAGTACGTGCGGTGCAGGTTTCAACACAAAAGCCCGACGTCTACCCAGACTGCGACTCTGTCGGCGTTGAAGTACTCCACTTTAAAAACGCGACATGAATAACGCGACCATGGCCGGGCCCACCGCGCGGCAAGCGGAAAAAACCGCCTACGAGAATAACAAGCTGCACAAGCGTCTGTGCCGCCTGGTTGGTCAGGCGATTGGTGACTTTAATATGATTGAGGATGGCGACAAAGTGATGGTCTGCCTGTCGGGCGGCAAAGACAGCTACGCGCTATTGGATATCCTGCAAACACTTCGCGAGCGCGCGCCAATTCACTTTGACATTGTCGCCGTCAATCTCGACCAAAAACAACCCGGCTTTCCCGCTGATGTGCTGCCTGGTTATTTACGCAGCATCGATGTGCCATTTCATATTGAAACACAAGACACCTACAGCATTGTCAAACGATTGATACCGGAGGGTAAAACCACCTGCTCGCTCTGCTCGCGTCTGCGTCGAGGTATTCTTTATCGAGTCGCCGGTGAACTTGGCGCGACCAAGATCGCACTCGGCTACCACCGCGATGACATCATCGAGACCTTCTTTCTCAATATGTTTTTTGGCAGCAAACTAAAAGGTATGCCGCCCAAGCTGCAGTCTGATGATGGCAAACATATCGTGATCAGACCAATGGCGTATGTGCGTGAGGCAGACACCGAGCGCTATGCCGAGCTGCGCCAGTTTCCAATTATTCCTTGTGATCTGTGCGGCAGTCAGGAAAACCTGCAACGCAAACAGATCAAGCTCATGTTGCGCGAGTGGGAGAAAAGACATCCTGGGCGCGTAGAAAACATTTTTTCATCGCTCGCCACGGTGGTTCCATCGCATTTGATGGATCGCTCATTATTTGAATTTTCGTCGTTAGCAGCGACTGGTGTAGCAGATAAAAACGGCGATATCGCGTTCGACGATGAACCCTGCGCTACGCCGGAAACATCCATCGTGACTATCCATGCCTGAGATCCCTGGCGCAAGTGCCGGTTTTCGCCAACCCGTAGCGGCCTATCCACCGCTGCTTGCTCAGCCGAGATCCAGTCGGATTGAGCACTCGTAAACCACCGGCGCCCTGCGCGGTTCAGGCGGGTTTCAGTGTGAACACGCATGCTAGAATTTTGAATTTCTTTTCGCGGCTCTTATGAACGTAGTCATCCTCGCCGCCGGCATGGGCAAGCGCATGCAGTCCGATTTGCCCAAAGTTCTCCACCCGCTAGCCGGTAAGCCCCTGCTATCGCATGTCATCAACACCGCTAGGGCCTTGAATCCCTCCCGCGTATGCGTGGTACACGGTCATGGCGGGGATTTGGTGCCTTCGCGATTAGCCGCAGAGGATTTGCACTTTGTGCTGCAATCACCCCAACTCGGTACCGGACATGCAGTGATGCAGGCGGCAGATGGGCTCGACGATGACATGCCGACGCTGGTGTTGTACGGGGACGTGCCTCTCACTACCGCGCAGACTTTGCAGACACTGATCGACCAGGCTGGCAAAGAAAAGCTGGCGGTTCTCACCGTGGATCTGGACGACCCCACCGGCTACGGCCGCATCGTTCGCGAAGATAAGCGCATTGTTCGCATCGTCGAGCAGAAAGATGCCGGCGACACTGAGCGCGCTATTCGAGAAGTCAATACCGGTATTTTGGTTGCCCCAACCCGCGCCCTGAAAGCCTGGCTGAGCAAACTCTCCAACAACAACGCGCAACAAGAGTACTACCTGACCGACATTATCGCGATGGCAGTGAAAGATGGCATAACGGTTGAGTCAGCGCAACCTGCGCAGGTTTGGGAAACATTAGGTGTGAATAGCAAGGTACAACTGGCCGAGCTTGAACGCATCTATCAGCGCAACGTTGCTGATGCTTTGCTCGAGTATGGCGTCACGCTGGCTGATCCAAACCGCATTGATGTGCGCGGTGCATTGCACTGCGGGCGCGATGTGTCGATTGATGTGGGTTGCGTATTTGAGGGCGAGGTGGTACTCGGTGATGGCGTGAGCATAAGCGCCAACTGCGTGATTCGTGATGCACACATTGGTCGTGGCGCCATAATCAAGGCGTTCTCGCATATTGATGGCGCAGCCATCGGCAGCGAGGCACAGATTGGTCCCTATGCGCGGCTGCGTCCGGGTACTGTGTTGGGCGACGATGTCCATATCGGGAATTTCGTCGAAATTAAAAATAGCCAGTTTGACGCGCACAGCAAAGCGAACCATCTGGCGTATGTCGGCGACGCTACTATAGGCGCACGCGTGAACATCGGTGCTGGCACGATCACCTGCAATTACGATGGTGCGAATAAGCATCGCACCGTGATTGAAGATGATGCCTTTATCGGTAGCGATACTCAATTAGTCGCGCCCGTCACTGTCGGCAAAGGCGCGACCATAGGCGCGGGCACCACGCTCACCAAAGATGCGCCTCGGGATAGCTTGACCGTATCGCGCGCAAAACAAACCAGCATCGCTGGCTGGCAACGGCCAGTCAAAATCAAGAAATAGGACAAAGCATGTGCGGTATTGTCGGCGCCGTCGCCCAACGTAATATCGTTCCGGTACTGCTCGAGGGCTTGCGTCGCCTTGAATATCGCGGCTACGACTCCTGCGGTGTGGCCGTTCACCAGCAAGGCCTAAAGCGCTCACGCAGCGTGTCGCGCGTTGCCGAGCTAGCCTCACAGGTTGAAGCGACCGAGCTAGTCGGCCATACCGGCATTGCCCACACACGCTGGGCTACCCACGGCGCACCAGCTACCAACAATGCGCACCCGCATTTTTCTGGCAACAAGGAACGCGCAAAAATCGCTCTCGTACACAACGGCATTATCGAGAACTATGAATCACTTCGGGAGATGCTCAGTAAAAAGGGGTATGTGTTCGAATCACAAACCGATACTGAAGCCATCGCGCATCTGATTCACGATCTCTATGAAGGTGATTTGCTCCGTACCGTACAGCAAGCGGTCAAACAACTGCACGGCGCATTTGCTATTGCCGTGTTCTGTGATGACGAACCCAATCGGGTGGTGGGGGCGCGCCTGGGTTGCCCACTGGTGGTGGGCATCGGGCAGGGAGAGACTTTCATTGCCTCAGACGCGATGGCGCTGGCAGGCAGCACCGATCAGATTATTTATCTGGAAGAAGGTGATGTAGTTGATGTCACACTCACCGGCGCGCACATCACTGACAAAGCTGATCAGTCAGTAGTGCGTATAACGCAGACGGTTCATGCCTACTCCGGTGCGATTGATCTTGGTCCTTACCGGCACTACATGCAAAAAGAGATTTTCGAGCAACCCGCTGCGATTGGCGATACGCTTGAAGGTGTGCTCGGCTTTGCGCCCGATGTATTTGGTGAGAGCGCAAGTGAGGTCTTTGCTGGTATCAATAGTGTTCAGGTACTTGCCTGTGGCACCAGCTACTACTCGGGCATGACAGCGCGTTACTGGCTCGAATCCATTGCCGGCATTCCCACCCAAGTAGAAATTGCGAGTGAATACCGATATCGCGAACCGGCGGTCAACCCGAATGCCTTGGTCGTGGTGGTCTCGCAGTCAGGCGAAACTGCTGACACCTTGGCAGCACTGAAGTACGCCAAACAACTCGGCCATCGCCACTCACTCGCGATTTGTAATGTCGCTACCTCGGCGATGGTGCGCGAGACCAGCCTTGCTTATCTAACCCGCGCCGGTGTTGAGATTGGTGTCGCCTCTACCAAAGCGTTTACTACGCAACTTACTGCACTGTTTTTATTGACGCTGACGCTCGCCAAGCTGCGTGGTCGATTGAACGACGAAGCCGAGGCGAACTACTTGAAGCATTTGCGCCACCTTCCGGTCGCAATCTCATCGGTGCTGGCGTTGGAGCCGCAAATCATTGCCTGGGCCGAAGCGTTTGCGCGCAAAGAGAATGCACTATTTCTCGGCCGCGGCTTGCATTACCCCATCGCGCTCGAAGGCGCGCTCAAACTGAAAGAAATTTCTTACATTCACGCAGAGGCCTACCCCGCGGGTGAGTTAAAGCATGGGCCACTTGCTTTGGTGAGTGAAGAAATGCCCGTGGTTACCGTCGCGCCCAATGATGCGCTGATAGAGAAGCTGAAGTCGAATATGCAGGAGGTGCGCGCGCGCGGCGGGCAGCTGTATGTATTTGCCGATGCAGATTCTCGTATTAGTTCAAGCGAGGGCTTACATGTGATTCGCATGCCTGAGCACTACGGACCACTCTCCCCTATTCTGCATGTGGTGCCTCTACAGCTCCTCGCGTATCACACTGCGCTCGCGCGCGGCACTGATGTTGATAAACCGCGCAATCTGGCGAAGTCGGTGACGGTAGAGTAGCTTGGCCTGGATAATCACTAAATATCTTCTCAGTGCCGGCGTGGTAGTGCTGGCCTCTGAAGTAGCCAAGCGCAGCGACAAGCTGGGTGGTTTGATCGCAGCGCTACCCTTGGTGACCGTGCTCGCGCTCATCTGGCTGCATGTAGAAAATCAGCCGAAGGAAAAGCTCTCCAATCATGCGTGGTACACCTTCTGGTACGTGCTGCCCACCTTACCGATGTTCTTGGCTTTTCCATTTTTATATCAACGGATAAGTTTCTGGCTAACGCTTATTTGCTGCGTCGCCATTACGCTGGTTTGTTTTGCGGCGCTTGCGTATCTGTTGAGACCTTTCGGCATTGACCTTCTATAGCATCGCTTTTAGCACTGCATTGCGCAGATAGTTGCTGATCGCATGGCAGCGAAATGAGTCATCGGCGGAAATCTGAGCATTAATGTCCGCTGATCGAAACGACTGATAAGGCGATATCGGGTTGCTCGCTGCGAAAATCAAATCTTGGTGATTTTTTCTAAAGCGTGGTTACGCATGCCTTTGGCACCGTCAACGTTCAATAGTGGCGCCATCGACAACCACATTTAACACGAAAGGAAATCACATTATGCCAAGGACAGTACACACCCATCACGCCAGCAATAGCTCCTCCTATATCGACAGCGCAGATTCATCGAGCTCAGAAGAACAGGTGAAACATACGAAAAATGCACAAGGCAGCTATGCAGAAGGCCAAATTGCCCGCGCCACAAGTTCAACTACCGCTGAGAAAAATCTGATACCCATCTGCCCCCTTCCCGTGCGTATCGCCGTCGGTGTGTTTTGCGGTTTAGGTGCTGTTGCAGGCATGGCTTTGATGATTGTCGGCGGTAACGAACTAAATAGTCCCAACGATCCGGAGGCTAACCTGCACAGAGTGATGCTGGGCAGCGGTGGGGTCATGCTCACAGTCGGGTTCCTCGGCATGCTCTCGACGCAGATCGGCAGAGAAAATCTGGCACCATCGACCGCAACGGCCTGAGCTTGTTTTTGATACCGCTGCGGCTAAGGCTGCGGCGGCGCGACCCGAAGAAGTGATGAACCCCTTACTCAAACAAGCCGCGACCTCGGCAGTTCATAGCCCAGACCCAGAAATTCGCGACAGCGTTCTACTTGCGATGGAATTGCTCGAGCAAATGCCACAACACCTTGAACGCTGGCAGTCGTCGCTTGCAAAAAATCAAACACTCGCGTCGTGCCTTCAGCTCGGCGCTGAAGCTATTGTGCGGTCCCGGCGGCTTGCCACTAGGCTGTGCGACGACGGCGACTTCCTGCTTGCACTTCCGCTGGCGATGGTCTGCGCCTCCTACGCGTCAGATGACCCCGAGCACTGTTTTTTAGCTGGCACCTGTCTGCAGCGGCTGGGCCAGCCTGCCTCAGCTGTACATTTCTACCGGGTCGCGCTGCAGCTCAATGAGGCCGATGCGGCGTCAGCGTACCGCCTAGCCGAATGCCTTGAGGCAGTTGAACAGTCCGAGCAAGCCAGCCACCTCTATCAATGGGTGACAGAGCTCGCGCGCGGCAACTTTGCGCTACGCGGCTTGCAAGACATGGCGAGCGCGCGGCTCGCACAGCTTACCGCTGCACGGCGGGCTTAATCAGCGGGGATTGTTTCCGGCTATACTCAGTCGCCTTGACGTTGACGTAAGCGTCAATCGGAAAATCATTGCGGCTGGCGCCATGCCGGCCGTCCGGAGCACATTCCCATGACCGACCTTTCCGTCGCGCAGAGCCTCACCGCTTACACGCCTCAAAACAAAGTGCGCTTTGTCACTGCAGCTTCCTTATTTGATGGTCACGACGCCTCCATCAACATCATGCGCCGTATTCTGATGTCGCAAGGCGCTGAGGTAATTCACCTAGGACATAACCGTTCGGTGGATGACATTGTGACCGCTGCTTTGCAGGAAGACGCCCACGGCATTGCCGTATCGAGTTATCAGGGTGGCCATCTCGAGTACTTCAAATACACGATCGATTTGCTGCGGCAGCGAGGTGGCGCGCACATCAAGGTATTTGGTGGTGGTGGCGGTGTGATCGTCGCCAACGAGATCAATGAACTGCACGAGTACGGGGTCACGCGGATTTTTAGCCCGGAAGATGGGCAACGCATGGGCCTGGTTGGCATGATCTCTTACATGGTTCAAACCTGCGACAGCGATCTGTCGACTTACGCCCCAACCAGTATCAGCGCACTACAGCAAGGAGACATTGCAGATCGTCACAGACCACTGGCGCAACTAATCACGGCATTGGAAAACAATAAAGTCTCGTCTGAACTTCGCGCTGCGCTGCATGAAGCAGACAAGCAAAAGAATATACCTGCGCTCGGCATTACGGGTACAGGCGGCGCGGGTAAGTCGTCATTAACTGACGAATTGATACGACGTCTGCGAATCGATCAAAGTGACGCATTGAACATTGCGTTGATATCGATCGATCCTTCACGTCGAAAATCGGGTGGCGCGCTGCTGGGCGATCGTATTCGAATGAATGCCATCAGCCCATGGCATGGCAATAGCCGTGTCTTCATGCGCTCACTCGCGACGCGCGAGGCTGGCTCGGAAATATCGCAGGCGCTACCTGATGTGATTGCGGCTTGTCGTGCCGCCGGCTTTGATCTGGTGATTGTTGAAACCTCCGGTATCGGCCAAGGTGATGCGGCGATCGTGCCGCATGTGGATGTCAGCTTGTATGTCATGACGCCAGAGTTCGGCGCCGCATCGCAGCTGGAAAAAATCGATATGCTCGATTTTGCGGATGCGATTGCGATCAATAAATTCGACCGCAAAGGCGCTCAAGACGCACTGCGCGATGTCGCGAAACAAGTGCAGCGCAACCGCGAAGCATGGACACAAACGCCTGAGCAAATGCCCGTCTTAGGCACACAAGCGTCGCGTTTCAACGATGACGGCGTCAGTGCGCTGTATCACGGCCTGCTGCCACTGCTGCAGGCACGTGGCCTTCAAACACAAGCTGGCAAACTGGCGCCAGTGGCAGCGCGCTTCTCCAGCGGCCGTCATGCCATCGTGCCACCGGCACGTAGCCGATACCTGGCCGAGATTGCCGACACCGTACGCTCGTATCACCGACGTGTTGAAAAACAAGCGATCATCGCGCGTGAGCATCAGCAGTTGTCAGAAGCTAAGCGCATGCTGGCAGCCGCCGGCAAGGCGGCAGATATTGATGGGTTGATTACACAGCGTGAACACGCGCTGGATGCAGATGCACGTCAGGCATTGGCAGCTTGGCCGGAAATTCGCAGCCACTACGAAGGCGACGAGCATGTCGTCAAAATCCGTGACAAGGAAATCCGCACTCGTCTGTACACCGAGACCCTCTCAGGTAATCGTGTGCGCAAGGTCTCGTTGCCGAAGTATGCGGATCATGGCGATTTGTTGCGCTGGTTAACGAAAGAAAATCTGCCCGGGTACTTTCCGTTCACTGCAGGGGTGTTTCCATTCAAGCGAGAGAATGAAGACCCCACCCGTATGTTTGCGGGCGAAGGCGATGCGTTTCGCACCAATCGCCGTTTCAAGCTGGTATCCGAAGGTATGCCAGCCAAGCGCTTATCCACCGCGTTTGACTCGGTCACACTGTATGGTGCTGACCCCGCGCTACGCCCGGATATTTACGGCAAGGTCGGCAACTCGGGGGTATCGATCGCGACGCTGGATGACATGAAGGTGCTCTATGACGGCTTTGATCTATGCGATCCGACCACCTCGGTATCGATGACGATTAATGGCCCTGCACCGACGATACTGGCCTTCTTCATGAATACCGCAATCGACCAGCAGCTCGATAAATTCCGTTCCGAGAAAGGACGGGAGCCGACTGCGGAGGAAGCGGCGCAAGTCAAGGCATGGGTACTGAAAAACGTTCGTGGCACGGTGCAGGCCGATATTCTGAAAGAAGACCAAGGCCAAAATACCTGCATTTTCTCGACCGAATTTTCACTCAAGGTCATGGGCGACATACAGCAATACTTTGTCGATCATCAGGTACGCAATTTCTATTCAGTCTCTATCTCGGGTTATCACATCGCCGAAGCCGGTGCCAATCCCATCTCGCAGCTTGCATTCACGCTATCAAACGGCTTTACGTTTGTTGAAGCCTATCTCGCGCGCGGT
The DNA here is from genome assembly GCA_016868055.1 of Betaproteobacteria bacterium. Lineage (GTDB taxonomy): Bacteria > Pseudomonadota > Gammaproteobacteria > Burkholderiales > Burkholderiaceae_D > Pernthalerella. The sequence goes on along the minus strand of VGHX01000007.1, from coordinate 44,467 downwards.
ATGCATATTGATGACTTCGCGCCAAACCTGTCGTTCTTCTTTTCAAACGGCATGGACCCGGAATACACCGTGCTTGGTCGCGTCGCGCGCCGCATTTGGGCGGTGACGATGAAGGAAAAATACGGCGCTAACGACAGGAGCCAGAAACTCAAGTACCACATTCAAACGTCCGGTCGTTCGCTGCATGCGCAGGAAGTTGACTTCAATGATATCCGCACCACACTGCAAGCGCTAATCGCGATCTACGACAACTGCAACTCGCTGCATACCAATGCGTATGACGAAGCGATCACCACGCCTACCGATGAATCAGTACGCAGAGCTTTAGCGATACAGCTGATCATCAACCGCGAGTGGGGCCTGGCGAAAAACGAGAACCCGAACCAAGGCGCATTTGTACTTGATGAGTTGACCGATCTGGTTGAGGAAGCGGTGCTGCAAGAATTCGAGCGTATTGCCGAGCGCGGCGGCGTACTGGGTGCCATGGAAACCGGCTACCAGCGCAGCAAGATTCAGGAAGAGTCGCTGCTGTACGAGCACAAGAAGCATGACGGTAGCTTACCCATCATCGGCGTGAATACGTTCCGTAATCCTAATGGCGATACCGTCCCGCAGGCGCTTGCGCTGGCGCGCTCGACTGAAGACGAAAAGCAATCGCAGCTGAAGCGTCTGACTGATTTTCATGTGCGGCACAAAGACCAGGCGCCCAAGGCCTTGGCCGCGCTCCAGCAAGCTGCGATTAATGACGAAAACGTGTTCGCGCAGCTAATGAAAGCGGCACGCGTCTGTTCGCTAGGACAAATCACCGAGGCCTTGTTCGAGGTAGGTGGGCAGTACCGACGCAGCATGTAAAACGCTCGCCTCCACCACATCCTCCAGCTCGCGTAGGTTCACGCACATGCTCATGTGGGATCAACGCGATTCTGCACCGTGCGGGTAACGCGGCTATCGGCACCGCAAGCATCCCAGGAACCCGCGCAATACACCTGCCACCTAGTCCTCGCTTATTCAACGAGGACCATGATGAAACGCACAACATTTGAACGGCCTGACACTCACCAAGTTTACGGCGCCGCTGCCACGCGCGCTCGCGTCAATGAAGCCACCGTCACAGACACACCTTCACCAACACCGGCTGTTCCACCAACAATGTCGGAGAAGCAGAGCCTGCTGGCACTGTTGGGATGCCGAAAAGAAATCGCCGCCGGCGAATTCAGCGTAAAGCTCAACCACCCCGGCTTCCACTGGACGCTGCCGCTCGACGTCACCACCAGGATCGCAAGCGAGCTCAAATCCGCCGCCGAGTGGAAAGGCATGATCCTGACCAGTCGCCAGGGTTATTTCAGCGTGGATGCTGCGCATTCTGAGCGCCGCTTCCCACGACTGAGAGCGGATCTGATGAAGATTTCCGGTAGCGGCAAAGTCGAGGCTAATTATGTCCGCAGGTACCTAGACAAGTTGGCAGCCGGCGGCATCTACGACCAGCTACTCCTCACGACATTGTCGCCTGACACGCGCCTCGCGGCCAACCTGGCTGTACTTTGCTGGTCAGACAATAAGGTTTATGGCAAGGATGTATCTAAGGTTAATGAATGGATCATAGAAAACCTCAAAACAGAGAAAGAGGCCCGAGGTCCGGAGCGATTTGAGAAAGACGTACAAGCGTTATTGCCTCTTCTCAGGCCTGCCACGCAAAGAAAAGGTCAATCGCAGAAAATGCGCACCCAGTTTACAGTGACCCAACTAAAGCTACTGGTCGAACATAAAATACTTAACAACTCCCTACCTCTTTTACTTGAAATAGATCTGGCTGGCCTCAAGTATGATGGCAGGTCTTCCATTCGTACCTTTTGCGAAGAGATGGGTTTCGTCAACGATATCATTCGTGATGTCAAGATTACGGACTTGTTGCCATTGGCTGCCATGGGCAGCGAAGAATTCACGAATGAAATTTTCAATCAGCTACGCGCAATGCCCCCAGAAAAACGCAAAGAGTCGATACTGGATATTTATCTTGCACTCGAATATGCTTTCGAATATGACCAACTTTCTTTTTTGAAGCATAATGAAGCTTGGAATTTACTTACAAGTTTCATCGTTGGCTGTATCAAGCAGATGAAGGAATTATATTTTGATGAAAAACTGATACGAGCGTGCACCAAGGTAACCGGATCAGCCTACAGGTATACCGAAATATTAGGAGTTGCACCTTCCAACAACCTTAATCAACAAGCCTTCGTCTTGTCAAAGAACGGCGCCGAGTTATGTAGACACCTACAGGGTTGGATCGAGACGCTACCTCCTTTTGAAGCGACGGAAGTTCTTAATGAACTACCCGCCTATTACCGTGATTTTCTTCGCGGCCCGATGCAATAAACTTTCTGCATTACTCATGCCGCAACATTACAATGCGGCATGCGTCTCAAACCTGAACATTTCGAACCGACCGACACCGCCCTTCATGCGCGGCTGTCGGCGATCGACGTCGCCGCGTATGGCAAAACCCGTAATCATCTCAATGGCAGGGTCACACGACTATCGCCGTACATCACACACGGTTTCATCACGATCCCGGAATTATTTGAGCGGCTGCCGAAACTCAAGCTCTCCGACAAACTGGCGTTTGAATTCGGCTGGCGTGAATTTTTTCATCACGTGTGGAGCCGCGAGGACGAGCGAATTCTTTCAGATATGCGGCCTGGCCTCCCGGGCGTACGCTACGCCGACGAGCTGCCCGACGATATCCGTGAAGGTCGCACCGGACTAGCGGTGATTGATCGCGCCGTGCATCAGCTGTACGCCACCGGTTATTTGCATAATCATGCGCGCATGTGGCTGGCAAGCTATGTCATTCATTTGCGCAAAATACACTGGCGCATGGGTGCGGATTGGATGTTTGCCCATCTGCTGGACGGCGATCTGGCGTCAAACCATCTATCGTGGCAGTGGGTCGCCGCCACTTTCAGTAGCAAGCCCTACCTGTTCAACGCCGAAAATGTTGCGCACTACGCCGCGGCCGACTGGCACTGTGCCGGAAGCGTGCTGGATACCAGCTACGAGCATCTCGACCAGATCGCGCGACGCAATCAAACTATCAACACGGTACCGTCATTGGTGGGGGTGGAAGAGCCCGGTCTGCTTACGAGACCATCCGCCCTGATAACATCGACCATCCCAAAAGCTGAGCGCGTTCAGTTGGTTCATCCTTGGATGCTATCTCAGCGCTCCTTCGATGGGCTTCGTATTGGCGTCATCCACCTGCCCTTCCATGCGCGCTTCCTATGGTCAGCGCGGCGCTGGCAGTTCGTGACAGATAGAATGATGGCTATCACGGATGCACTATTCATCGGTGATCTCAACGAACTGAAAGACATGCTTTCTGAAACGCCGTATGTTGAATCAGTAGCCACGCTGAACCCCGGCTACGATGGTCTGCTGCCGCAGCTGTGCACACAGCTCGCAGACGCGCCGCGGCAGTTTGCCAATCCCGCCAAGACCTGCCGCTCGTTTTCTGCATTCTGGTCGCACTGTACCGAAGCCCACCCACAACGGGGATGGCATCGATGAAGCTGGGCATCGTGTGGTTCAAGCGCGATCTGCGTGTGTTTGATCATGCGCCGCTGGTCGAGGCTGCCAAGCATCGTCAAGTACTGCCACTGTATATCTACGAGCCCAGCCTGATTCGTGCGCCAGATTTCGCTACGCAACATATTGGCTTCATCAATGAATGTTTGACCGAGCTTGACCAAGCCCTGTCCGCGCGTGGTAGTCCGCTGCTTGCGCAATATGGCGAAGCAATCGCGATCTTTCAGCGAGTACTCGATACATTCGGGCCATTTGCGCTGTACTCGCATGAAGAAACGGGGAATGTACTTACTTACGAGCGCGACAAGCGCGTCGCTGAATGGTGCAGCGCCAACGGCATTATGTGGCGAGAATTCCCGTCGAATGGTGTTGTTCGCAAACTCAGCTCGCGTGACGCGTGGTCTGATCTCTGGATGCAACGCATGAAGCCTGCGCCGCTTGCAGCGCCAGATTTCTTAGGCAAACCAGAGGGCACGCTGACGCCCAATGGCATCATGCTGCCGCACTGGATGGGTCTGCCGGATAACGATAAACCTCTGCGGCAAAAAGGTGGTCGCAAGCAAGCGGCACAATTGCTGAAGCAGTTTCTTTCACAGCGCTTGTCGCACTACCGCTTTGGCATGTCGAGCCCACTCTCGGCAGCAGATTTATGTTCGCGGCTGTCGCCTCATATTGCCTACGGCAGCTTGTCGATCAGAGAGCTTGTACACAAAGTGTGGAAGACGCGCGCCGAGCTGAATGCCATGCCTGCACACGTGAGGCCCAAAGGCGCACTCGAGGGCTTAAAGTCTTTCGAGAGCCGACTACATTGGCGTTGCCACTTTGTGCAAAAGCTGGAATCCGAGCCCGAGATTGAAACGCGCAATATGCATCGTGGCTTTGATGGCTTGCGTGAGCCACACTTCAATCGCGAGTACTTCGAGCGCTGGCGTAAAGCAGAAACCGGCTTTCCTTTAATTGATGCCTGCATGCGCATGCTGGCTGAAACCGGTTGGATCAACTTTCGAATGCGGGCATTACTGGTGAGCTTTTCAAGCTATCAGCTATGGAATCATTGGCGTGAGCCGGCATTGCACTTGGCTCAGGAGTTTCTTGATTACGAGCCCGGTATTCATTACTCACAGATTCAAATGCAGTCGGGGGTCACTGGCATCAATACCCTGCGCATCTACAACCCCGTCAAGCAGGCGCAAGATCAAGACCCGGACGGTGAATTCGTCAGGCGCTGGCTACCCGCACTTGTGAACGTGCCTAACGAATTTATTTTCGAGCCGTGGACTATGCCATCGGCGGTTCAGCAACACACCGGGGTAATCATTGGCAGCACGTATCCGGAGCCGGTCGTCGATCACCTAGCGGCAGCGCGCCATGCACGCGAGACCATGTGGGCACTGCGCCGCGAACCTGAAGCACGCGAAGAAGCACGGCGCGTCTTCGATAAACATGGCAGCCGCAACCCAGCGCGTGAAGGCCGCCGGCCGTCCAAGTCAAAGCCAAAGTCTGCAGACTCAACCAAGGCAGAGGCACCATCAACACCGCAGTTATCCCTCGGACTGGAATGAGGCTATCATGCTGAGGGGCGTAATTGCCGCCGGTACTGCTTTTACGTTGTGGGGTGTTTTCCCATTGTATTTAAGACTCCTGAAGCAGGTGCCGTCGTTAGAAATTTTGTCACATCGCGTACTGTGGTCAGTCGTGCTATTGATGAGCTTGCTTGCTCTTCGGCGGCAATGGGATTGGCTGGCGTTGGTGCGAGCCAAGCCACGCATCATCATCACTTTTGTCACCAGCGCGCTGATGCTTGCTACCAATTGGGTGGTGTATATCTGGTCGGTAAACCACGATCACATCATTGATGCGAGCCTGGGTTATTTCATCGCGCCATTGTTCAACGTGCTGTTCGGTATTGGCTTGGGCGAGCGCCTGCGCCTGACACAGTGGATCGCTGTCGCCTTGGCGGCCTGTGGTGTGATTTGGCTGACCTTCAGCGCCGGGCAGTTGCCTTGGATCGGTTTGGTGATAGCGGTGACGTTCGGCCTATACGGCCTGCTCAGAAAAACCGCTGCCTTGGGCGCGTTAGAAGGCTTAAGTGTCGAGACGCTGGTACTTCTTCCTGCCGCAAGCGTGTTTTTACTAGTGCCCGATGCAGGCTCATCGCATGCGTTTGGTAGTGATCTTCCGCTTTCGTTATTGCTGATCGCCGCCGGACCTGTTACGGCGATACCGCTGCTGCTGTTTGCTTATGGCGCGCGCCGCATTCCGCTCTATTTGGTCGGGCTACTACAGTACATCGGCCCCAGCCTGCAGCTACTGATCGGCGTTTGGCTTTTCAACGAACCGTTTGGTGGCTCCAAGCTTATCGGCTTTGCGCTTATTTGGTCTGGATTGCTGATCTACTCCGTCGATGGTCTGGCGCGCGGAATCACTACGCGCTCCGACCAGCAAAAAAAATCGCCCGGTGAATACCAGGCGAATTCAAGTTAGTGAAATGGTAGTGGCGTAATTGAAGGTGTCGCTTAGTTCTTTAGTGTTGCAAACGCTTGGTTGAATACATCAGCCAATTCTTCAGGCACATTTTTAATTGCCTCTGTCAGAAATGCTGTGCTTCTTTTAACGAAGTTTGAATCTGTCTGCGTTCCTGCAGAAACTTTTTTTATGGATGTGGCAGCTTTTTGGGCAATCAACCGGTGCGATTTGCTTTCCCAGCTTAGAACTCCTGCTGAGAAAAATATTAACAAGCTTTCACAAAGATTATCAGCGGCGATAGCATCAAAAAAATTCGAAGGATAAATGTGTCCTGCGTCTTTGTATTGATCTAGCAAATTCGACAGAAAGAACTTCTCAAGCGCTTTAGTTAACTCGGCTGATTCTATCCAAGGTTTATTTGAACTCTCTAAAATTGCCAGCAAGTCGCTCGATATCATCCGTCCTAATCGCATCGCCATCTTACAAATCTGCCGGGTATCAAAATTCGCTACGGGAGCGTTCAACAAACATTTAACGAGATTATTTGTGATTTCAATTAGCGATGGATGACCGTCTTTATTAATGAATCCGTAAAGTAGGGCAATATCTTCCGAGCCATCTTTGGGAGCATTTGGTGAGCCAAAATCCGGTACCCTATATTGAATTCCGGCGCCAATCCATGCAAGTAGTGATAACAGCTTGCCAGTATCATTTTTGTGATTGACAACAATTAAGTTATTTTTATCGATATTGTTAATCAGTTTACGCATCAGCTGGCAAATCGCTGGCCTTAAAACCTGCCAGTCGTTCTTTTTAAAAATGGAATTGGCTTTATCCCACTTGATGCAGGCATCTAATCCGTAGCTTGCTTTTGCCGCCAACTCAAGCGTAATCGTCTGGTTATCAGACAGTACATTGCTTGATGTTCCGGCTGCAGTCCAAAATGCGATGACGCGTTCGGCAAGTGTCGTTAGATCGTTTTCATACTCGGGATATTCCGCTAACTTCTTGAAATTAATATTTTCCAGGCAGTCTTTAATCGATTGGCTCGTCTCGCTTAGCTTTTCTGTAGAGGGATTTAAAATGAATTCATCGATCTTCGCCATCAGCTTCTGTACTTGTTCAAGTCCATCGGAAACTTCTGTAGATTGTGAAGGCGCTACGGGAGCAAAAGACGACGTAGCAGATGTTGCAGAACTTGTTGAGGAGGTTGAGGAGGTTGGATAGCTTGAAGAGGTTGGGAAATCAGAAGAGCTCGAGAAAGCTGGATAGCTTGATGAACTTGATGACCCGGATGAATTTGGCGGTAAAACGTGTTGACTAGACGGACCAAGTAAATTTGTGTCGGTCCCGGATTTTGTGGTCATCAACGGCTGCAATTTCTGCGGTTGGCCTGTCGAGGTGGGGGCGATCAGGGGCGACAAACTGGGAAAGTTCTTTTCAGTGCGTTTGAGTTGGTAGTTTTTGCTCATGGTCATAGGAAATGAGTTGATAAGAATGTCCGACAAACGAACATGCCGATCGGTGTTTTCTTATGTCTCTAAGTTCTTTTCCCCAGTGCTTATCGCGCTTTTCCGCAGCGAAAAGATGGTTTTCACCCTTAATCTGTTGTAATTTTTTCTCGATGCCTACAAGCAATCCGTCAACCGTGGCAGAGCAGCGGGTATTTTGATGAGGTGAGTAGGCTACCTCTAGACTAGTGCAGCGGGTCGGCAACCTTGCCCCGGCCGTAGCCGGATTTAGGCATAGCGTTCAGCCAGCAGTGGCATGAAGCCGCGCTTCGGGTATCCTCTGCTGTTGTTGCGACGTCCTGCCGCAAATTCATTTCATTTTCTAATCATATTCATGGCTAATTACGTCTACACAATGCACCGCGTGGGCAAGATCGTTCCGCCCAAGCGTCAAATCCTGAAAGATATTTCGCTCTCCTTCTTCCCCGGCGCAAAAATCGGCGTGCTGGGCTTAAACGGCTCCGGTAAATCAACGCTGCTGAAAATCATGGCCGGTATCGACAAGGATATCGAGGGTGATGCCGTGCCGATGCCGAATCTGAAAATCGGTCACCTGCCGCAAGAGCCCGAACTGAATCCCGAGATGACCGTCCGACAAGAGGTGGAGAGTGGTCTGGGTGAAGCGTTTGAGGCGCGCGCAAAACTCGAGCAGGTGTACGCTGCCTACGCCGAGCCGGATGCGGACTTTGATGCGCTGGCCAAGGAGCAAGAGCGGCTTGAGGCGATCATCGCCGCGGCAGATGGCGGCAATCTGGAATTACAACTCGAGGTAGCGGCGGATGCGCTGCGCCTGCCGCCGTGGGACGCAAACATCGGCGTGCTGTCTGGCGGTGAAAAACGGCGTGTGGCGCTCTGCAAGCTGCTGCTGTCGCAGCCGGATATGTTGCTGCTCGACGAGCCTACTAACCACCTTGACGCCGAATCCGTTGACTGGCTCGAGCAATTTTTGCAGCGCTTCTCAGGTACCGTGGTGGCAATCACTCACGACCGCTACTTCCTCGATAACGCCGCTGAGTGGATACTTGAGCTCGACCGCGGCCATGGCATTCCTTGGAAAGGTAATTACTCTTCCTGGCTGGAGCAAAAAGAAGGTCGCTTGAAGCAAGAAGAAGCGACTGAGTCAGCGCGTCAAAAAGCACTGAAAAAAGAGCTCGAGTGGGTCAGACAAAACCCGAAGGGAAGACAAGCAAAAAGCAAGGCACGTATCGCGCGCTTCAATGAATTGTCTGAATACGAATACCAGAAGCGTAACGAGACGCAGGAAATTTTTATTCCGGTCGCAGAGCGTTTGGGTAATGAAGTGATCGAGTTCAAAGGCGTCAGCAAGGGCTTTGGTGACCGCCTGTTGATCGACAATTTGTCATTCAAAATTCCACCCGGCGCGATTGTTGGCATTATCGGTCCGAACGGCGCAGGTAAATCCACGCTATTTCGCATGATCAGTGGCAAAGAGCGGCCTAATTCCGGTGACATTGTAGTGGGGCCTACCGTTAAAGTGTCCGTCGTCGATCAATCACGCGCCGACCTGGACAACAAAAAATCTGTGTTTGACGATGTCGCCGGTGGCGCCGACCTGATCACGGTGGGCAAATTCGAAATGCCATCACGCGCCTATCTCGGTCGCTTCAACTTTAAAGGTGCTGATCAACAAAAAATCGTCGGCAATCTGTCCGGCGGTGAGCGTGGCCGTCTGCATCTCGCCAAGACGCTCATGCAGGGCGGCAATGTGCTGCTACTGGATGAGCCGTCGAATGATCTGGATGTTGAAACACTGCGCGCGCTGGAAGATGCCTTGTTGGAGTTTGCTGGCAGCGTGCTGGTGATCTCGCACGATCGCTGGTTCCTCGACCGGATCGCAACGCACATCCTTGCGTTCGAAGGCGAGTCACAAGTCGTTTTCTTCGACGGTAATTATCAGGAGTACGAAGCCGACAAGAAGAAGCGCCTGGGTGAAGAAGGCGCCAAGCCCAAGCGTATTCGCTATAAGCCGCTGCGTACCTAAGCCATGCATATCGCCGCGCTCGATATTGGCGGCACCAAGATGGCCGCCTGCATTGCTGATGCAAGCGGCCCACTGCTGCGGGTAACACAAGCCACCGAACGCTCGGGTGCGCCTGACACTATTGCGCGACAAGGCTTGCGAATGATTGATGCCTGTTGCGACAAGCTAGGCATCGATGCGCCATCTATTTCCAGCATCGGCGTGAGTAGTTGCGGACCATTCGCGCTACGCGATGGCCAACTCGGATTCATGCCGCCCAATATTTGTGGCGGGCTACCGAATGGTGATGATCTGCCCAACGACTGGACATTTCTACCGCTGGAATCAGTGCTTCGCGAACGCTTCTCTACGGTAAACATCGTTAATGATTGTGTCGCAGGTTTGCATGGCGAACGGGCCTTTGGCAATGCGCCTGCGAATTCTATGTATGTCACCTGGAGTACCGGCATAGGCTTTGGCCTGTGTGTTGACGGTCATATCCTGAACGGTAAAGCGAATAATGCAGGACACGGTAGTCATATGCTGCTCACCGACACAGAAGCCGGTGTTTGTGGCTGCGGCAATCAAGGTGATCTGGAGGGGTTACTTGGCGGTCGCAATCTCGAGAAGCGGGTCGGCAAACCGCTAGCCGAAGTTTTTTCTGCAGCGCGCAATGGCGATGTCGATGCGCTTAGCACGGTCGCCTATGCTGCGCATTGGTTTGGACGCGCGCTGTATAACCTGGTGACCATCCTCGACACCGAAGCGATTTTGGTGGGGGGCAGCGTGTGGCGGCATAACGAAGATTTGCTCAAGCCGCTGGTGCAAGAAGAGATCAGCCGTCGCTTCGAAGCACTGACGAGCGGCGTGAAGGTTGAGAGTGCGGCTTTGGGCGAATTAGTCACAGACCTCGGCGCGCTCGCGCTAGTGATGCCGCCGCAATGGATTGAAGATTGGCGCACGCACACGCCATGGAAACACCTCCAATCCATACCGCTACCTGCTCGCTGAGCAGCATTTGAATGCTAACTGACTCTTCGTTGAGTCTTGCTCACTCCATAGTCCCATCGGGATGCAGTCCAGCGCAAATCGCTAATTGACTGCCCTGATCGAAGTTGATCAGGCACAACGCGAAATCTCCGCTGCCGCTACAATCCGGCCACAAAAAAATATTTGGACGTCTCGTGACAACGCTCTTCCCTGATCCCTTGGTCATTGACCAGCTGAGCAAACATTTCGGTACGCGCAAGGCGGTCGATACCGTCAGCTTTTCTGTCGCTGTGGGCGAGTTTGTCGCGCTACTTGGGCCGAACGGTGCGGGTAAGTCGACGCTGTTTCAAATGTTGTCCGGCTTGTTCGTGGCTGATGGGGGTAGTGCTCGGGTGATGGGTCACGACATCGGACATGAGCCGATCAAAGCACTGGCAGATTTATCCATCGTATTTCAGCAACCGGCGCTGGACCTGGATTTGACGGTACAGGCCAACTTGCGGTTTCAGACGGACCTGCATGGCATTCCCCGCGCCGAGGCGCAGCAACGCATCAACCACTGGCTACAACGATTTAACCTGACAGATCGCGCGAGCGATACCTGCCGCAATCTTTCCGGTGGTACGCGGCGCAAAGTCGAATTAGCGCGCGCGCTGCTATCGCAACCGCATTTGCTGCTGATGGATGAGGCGACTGTGGGGATTGATCCCGCATCTCGTGCGGCAATCATTGCGGATGTCAAAGCGCTGTGCCGTGAGCGCGCGATGGGCGTGCTGTGGGCGACGCATCTGGTGGATGAAGCGGAAGCCGCGGATCGGATCGTGGTGATGGCCGCTGGCGCGGTACGTTTTAATGGCGACGCCAAAGCACTACGCAAGCAAGCCGGGCAAGACTCGCTACTGGATGCATTTTTACAGTTGACCAAAGCGGAGGCCAAGGCATGAGGCTGCTACATGCGCGTCTGGCGCTCGCCGCCGTGGCTGGGCGTGAGGTTCATAAATTTTTACGCCAACCGGGTCGACTGGCCTCGTCGCTGGTGCGCCCGCTGCTGTGGATGGTGGTGTTCGCTGCCGGTTTTCGTCAGATGCCTGACCTCGGCACCGTCATGCCGTTTGACGCATCGCTGGATTATCGGCTGTACATGGTGCCGGGCTTGGCGCTGATGGTGTGCCTATTCAACGGTATGCAATCCTCTCTCGCGATGGTGTATGACCGCGAGATGGGGGTCATGCGTTTGCTACTTACCGCGCCACTGCCACGCGCCTACCTGCTCGCCTGCAAGTTAATGGGCGGTGCGTTTTTATCAGTACTGCAAGCAATAGCGTTCATGATTCTGGTGGTGATTTGGCAAATCGGTCTCTCACCGTGGCAGCTACTCACTGCGCTACCGGCGCTGATTGCCGGCGCGCTCATGCTGTCGGCATTTGGCTTGATGCTGTCGGTGTACATCCGTCAGCTGGAAAATTTTGCGGGCACGATGAACTTCGTCATCTTCCCGATGTTTTTCTTGTCATCGGCGCTGTATCCGATTGGTCGCATGCGCGACGCCGGTGCTCAATGGATTTATCAAATCTCTGCACTGAACCCATTCACGCACGCGGTTGAGTCGGTGCGCTACGCGCTGTATGGCGAGTTCTCGGGATCGATTTGGGTGGTGCTGGCGTGCACTCTGCTGTTCTACTGGATCGCAGCCGCTGGCTACGACCCACAACGCGGCTTGATCAAGTCGGCGCGCGGCGGTTGAAAGCCACCGCCCATGCCCCTGCTAGCGCGACAAGGCTGAACCAACCATCAAGACGTTTGCTTTTCCGCTTCTTCAGCAAACCGCACTGAATTGATATCGTTGCGGAATACCAGCGGCTTCTCTTCCACTGGCCGATGTTTGGTTTGCAGCACGATCTGCTTCACCACATCGTGCTGTGGCGATTTGCCGCACACCGGATCAGCGTTGCGAGCGTCGCCTGTGAGCGCAAAGGCTTGGCACCGGCAGCCACCGAAATCTTTCTCTTTTTCAGAGCAGCTACGGCAGGGCTCTTTCATCCATTCATAGCCGCGGAACGCGTTGAAGGCGTCACTGTTGTACCAAATGTCATGCAGCGACTGCTCGGTGACATTCGGGAAAGTCAGCCCCGGAATTGACTGCGCTGCATGGCAGGGCAAGGCACTGCCATCCGCTGCAACAGCGAAGAACACAGAGCCCCAACCATTCATGCAGGCCTTGGGCTTGTCTTCAAACAGATCAGGCACCACGAACAGCAGCTTTAACTTATTACCGAGCTTGGCGCGGTACTCCTGAACGACGGCTTCGGCGCGCACCAACTGCTCGCGCGCAGGCATCAACTGCTCACGATTCACGCTGGCCCAAGCGTAGTACTGGGTGTTGGCCAACTCCAGATATTCAACCCCCATCTCGACTGCCATCTCGATGATGCGGCCGATGTGATCGAGGTTGTACCGGTGCAACACAACATTCAGCACCATCGGGTAATCATATTTTTTGATCAGCGCTGCAACGCGCGACTTCAGATCGAAGGTTTTTGTACTCGACAGGAAATCATTCATTTCCTTGGTCGAATCCTGGAACGATAGCTGGATATGGTCCAGGCCCAGCTGCTTCATCGCCGAGATACGTGCCTCAGTCAGTCCCACACCGGAGGTAATCAGGTTGGTGTAGTAGCCTAATTGATGCGCCTCGCCAATCAACTCTTCAAGATCATCGCGCACCAGTGGCTCACCGCCGGAGAAGCCCAGCTGTGCCGCGCCGAGTTTGCGCGCCTGACGCAAAACCTCTTTCCACTGCTCGGTGCTGAGTTCTTTCTTGTTGGCTGCGTAGTTCAGCGGGTTGTAGCAAAACACACAATGCAGCGGGCAGCGATACGTGATCTCTGCCAATAGCCACAGGGGTGGCGCTATTTTTTTGGTGTCAGACAATCCAGCCTCGCTCGGTAGCAATTTCTAAAAATCCGATGACATCTTTTTCCAGGCCTTGAACGTTGAATGTTTGCTCAAGGTCGGCAACAATGGCATGCACATCGCGCTCGCCATCGCAGCGCTTCAATATTTCAGAGGCGCTCTGGTTCAGTTGCACCATGCCTTCCGGGTACAGCAGTACCCAGCTTTGCTGCGCTTCTTCGTACTGCATGCGAAACAGCTTTGCCAGTTTCGGCTTGCTTGCGAAATCAATCATGGGTGCGCTCACGGATACGCCTTTTCAATCGCATCTGAAATCTGCCACAGCACATCCAGCTTGAATTGCAGAATCTCGAGCGCGCGCTCTTGCTGCTCGCGCGTCGTGAAGTAATCGAGCGTAACTTGCAACCCATGCTCCACATCGCGCAAGGCCAGCGGTACTCGGCTACGAAAATATGCCAGCCCCTCGTCTTTCACCCAAGGGTAATGGGTGGGCCAGTTCGCGAGTCGGTCTTTATGAATTTTCGGCGCAAACATCTCGGTCAGCGAGGAGCAAACAGCTTCTTGCCAAGGCTGATGACGCGCAAAATTCACATAGGCATCCACCGCGAATTTCACACCCGGCACTACTTTCTTGAGTGACCATAGCTCATCACGAGGAATGCCCACCGCATCACCCAGCCGCGACCACGCTTCGATACCGCCCTCTTTGTCACCGTAGCCATCATGATCAAGGATGCGATCAACCCATTTACGGCGCACCTCGCGATCAGGGCAATTCGACATGATCGCCGCGTCTTTAATCGGGATCATCATCTGATAGTAGAAGCGGTTAATCACCCAACCGCGGATTTGATCGGGTGTCAGCTTGCCCTCATTCATCCGAATATTGAACGGGTGATTGATGTGGTAGTTGTCACCTTTCGCGCGCAGCATCGCCTCGAATTCTTCGCGGCTCCAGGGCATTTGCTCTTCCAATTTTGTCGGTGCGTTCATGACATTCCTTACAGTTCAATTTCCATACCGTCGAAGGCCACCTCAATGCCATGTTGCGCCAGTGTCGCGCGCTCCGGCGAGTCCTCGTTCAGGATGGGGTTGGTGTTGTTGATATGAATAAGCACCTTGCGACGTGCGCCAATGCCGTCCAGTACCTCGATCATGCCGCCCGGGCCGGACACTTGCAGGTGCCCCATATCGGCGGCGGTTTTTTGCGTCAGGCCGAGCGTGATCATCTCATCGCCGGTCCACACAGTGCCATCCACCAATACGCAGTCCGCCTGCTGCATCGCGTCCAGCACATGGGGCTCGATCTCGCCGAGGCCCGGTGCGTAGAACACTTTTTTACCAGTCACTTTACTTTCAATCATGAGGCCATTGTTGTCACCGGGGCCCGGATTATTGCGGTGGGGTGAATAAGGCGGCGCTTTACTCTTCAGGGGCATCGGGTGAAAACGAATGCCGTCAATGCCCGGCACCTCAATCGGCGCGAAGTGCGTTTCATCTGCGGAGAGGCCGTCGATCGCATGACGCTCCACACCACAGTAGTGCGACAGAACCTTGGCGAGTGGAAGTCCGTGGTTCAAGTCGTCCCATACCGATTCTGTGCAATACAGATTCATTTTCTTGCGGCCTTCGCGCAGCATTAACAAGCCGGTGATGTGATCAATTTGCGCATCCATCACCATCACCGCGGCAATGCCGGAATCACGAATCGCACGCGCAGGCTGCAATGCAGGATTGGATCGAATCTGCTGCAAGATATCGGGCGAGGCGTTGATCAGTGCCCAATCGGTGCCATTAGCTGACACGGCAATCGACGACTGCGTGCGTGGTTTGGCGTTCATGCTGCCTTTTCGTACACCTGCACAATTCGGACAGTTGCAATTCCATTGCGGGAAACCGCCACCTGCGGCAGAGCCAAGTACCAAAATTTTCATGATTTTCCGGAGATTGTTTTCAATAGTGCGCCTAGGCTTCACTGCGTACTTCGACCAGCCAAAGCGAGTTGCTCTCGCTGCTGGCCGAGAAAAAATCCACCAGCAGCGCCGATCGACCCCGTTCGCGGTGCATAATCGGCGCCGGCCGTTGAACACAGTTGGCCGCGCAAATTGCTTGTAGCTGCAGCGTTTTCGCCGATCTTGGAGCAAGCGCCAGTGTGTTTGACATCAGCAGCCCAACGCATAAAGCCTCTCATTTTATCGCCGCCCCTGAAAGATTCGCATGCCACCTCAGGCCTTCGACCAGCAGATGCTCGACACCGGCGACGGACACCGCCTGTACCTGGCGCAATACGGCAAGCCGTCTGCGCCCGCTGCCGTCGTGCTGCACGGTGGCCCCGGCAGCGGGACCTCACCTTCTGTGCTGGAGTGGTTTGACCTGAGCCGACAACGTGTCGTTCTGTTTGATCAACGTGGCGCGGGACAGTCAGTGCCGCATGGCGAACTGCAAAACAACGATAGTCAACGTCTGGTCGGCGATATTGAATTGATACGCACCCGCCTTGGCATTGAGCAGTGGATGGTGGTGGGTGGGTCGTGGGGGGCAACGCTGGCGCTGATGTATGCCGCATCCCACGCTGAACACATCAGGGGCATGGTGTTGCGCGGCAGTTTTTTAGCGAGTGCGCGCGAGCTGTACTGGTTTTTTCAGTCACTTCGCGCCATGGTCCCGCAAGCTTGGGCTCAGATGACGCACGGCTGGAATGAGGCGCAGCAGGCGGATGTGCTGCGTACGCTGAGCCATGCACTATTGAGCAGCGATACCGCGCAAGCCCATGATGCCGCGCGACGCTGGTCACACTACGAGTCTGCGTTGATGCGCGCTATGGAAGGCAAGCTGGATACGCCGGCCGCCTCTTCAAAGTCACAAGATGCTGCGAAGCAGCAAGAGCCGGTTGCAGAGCGCACCCTGGGCAAATACCGCTTGCAGGCGCATTACCTGTCGCAGCATTGTTTCTGCACTGAAGCCGATTTACTTGAAGCGGCGGCAGCGATGCACGATGAGCCGATGGTGATTATTCACGGTACTCACGACCTGATCTGCCCACCGGAAAACGCCATCAAGTTAAAGGCTGCGAACCCGCAGGCGCGCTTGGTGTGGGTGGAGCGGGGTACCCACACGCCCGCCGATCCGCTAATCGCATCGGCATTGACGGATGCGATTGCCGGGCTACGACAATCAAACCGCTAGCCCTTGGATCGGCCGGGCGAAGCATCAGCGTGCCCGCCCGGCCTTAGGGTGCTAGCGGCGACTTAGAAGCCGTAACTTAAACCCACAGTCCACGAGCTCAGGTTATACGGCACCTGGTCGGCAGCACCAAAGTACTGGTACTCGATATTGGCGGCAATTTGCGGCGAGAGCTTGTAGTCAAGGCCGACCCCTGCCATCAAGTTGGTAGTGTTTCCCGGCATTGGGCCTTCATATTGCTGACCCACCGCCAAGCTGGCTTTGGAGTTAACCAACGCCAAACCAACTTTGGTGTACGCGCGAGTGGCAGTATTCAGGGACATATTGGCCACCCCAGCGGCGTAGAAGGCCTGCGAGCGCAAGCCAACAGCCAATGGGCCAGGTCCGCCGATGTTGACATCTCCAAAATGGATATAACCCACCTCGTAGCCCCAGGTTGAGTCTAGCGGCGCGCCATAGGCCACGGTCAGCGCACGCTCTCTGAAGGTGTCAAACTGGCTGCTGTAGCGTGACTGACCAATGCCGAGTTTGAGATAAGCGCTCTCGGCCAGTGCCGGCCATGGCGAGCACAGCGCCGCGCCCGGCAGCATCGGCAAAATGATTTTTTTTATTTGATACCCTTTTCATTAATAAAAAATAAATGACTCGCTGCCGATGGTTCTTACGCAGCTGCAGCTGGGGATGATTTTATTAAGAGTTTTTTAAATTGATAATCATCGAGTTGTTTGTCGTTGACGCATAAATTGGCTTGCCGCGCTACTAGGCGGCGTCTGAAATTTGCACTGATGCGGCAAGCTGATTTCAGTCCGCAATATGCTGCGATGCAAAATGGAAATCCGACTGTATTGCTCTTGATGCGATGCTAAGTGCATGTTGAGTCGGTTATGATCGGGCGACAGGCCGATGCATTGCTTGGCCGTATTTCACAAATAAATATCGCCAGCGCCTACAAGGCAGCGGCGTAAGCCCAACAGATCGCCATGGTGGAGACAAACAAGCGGTCGGCGGAAACCTTTCCCCGGCTCATGTTGCAACACGCTGTCACGCGCCCGCATCACGCTGCCTTCCGGGAAAAAGACCTCGGCATTTGGCAAACCATCACTTGGGCGCAAGCCGTTGAGGAGGTAAGAAGTTTCGCCTGTGGCTTGGCGCAACTCGGCTTTCGCAGGGGCATGAACCTCGCCATCATCGGCGACAACCGCCCGCGTTTGTACATGGCGATGGCAGCAGCGCAGTCACTCGGCGGCATTGCGGTACCGCTGTATCAAGATGCACCTGCGGCCGACATGGCCTATGTGCTTGAGAATGCCGGTATTGATTTCGCTGTGGTCGAAGACCAAGAGCAAGTCGACAAATTACTCGAGTCGCGCGCCACCGTGCCGGGGCTGTCACACATCATCTACGATGACCCACGCGGCCTACGCAACTACACGCAACCCGGGTTACATGCGTTCGACGAGGTCCAAGTACTCGGTAGTCGCTATCACAGTGAGCACACCGATTTCTTTCAAAATGAAGTCGATGCGGGACACGCCGACGATGTTGCGGTCATGCTGTACACCTCGGGTACCACCGGTCGTCCCAAGGGCGTTTGCCATTCTCATCGGGCTCTGATCACCACCGGCAACACGCTTGCAGCGTTCGACCAATTGTCAGCCGATGATGAAATCCTGTGCTACCTGCCACTGGCCTGGGTCGGTGATTTTCTGTATTCCTATGCACTCTCAAATATCGTCGGCTTCTGCCTCAACTGCCCGGAGTCGCCTTCAACCGTCGGCACCGACTTGCGCGAAATAGGCCCGACCTATTATTTCGGGCCACCGCGGGTGTATGAGAACACCCTCACGCAAGTGATGATTCGCATTGAAGACGCCAGTGCGATCAAGCGCACTATGTTTCACACCTTCATGAAAGTAGCGCGGCGCGTGGGTTTGAGGCTGCTCGACGGAAAAGGCGATGTATCACTCGGTGATCGCCTGCTGTACGGGCTAGGCGAGCTACTGGTCTACGGCCCGTTGAAAAATGTGTTGGGTATGTCGCGTATACGCGTAGCCTATACCGGTGGCGAAGCAATCGGACCAGACCTGTTTGATTTTTATCGCTCGATCGGCATTAATCTGAAACAGCTGTACGGCATGACCGAGACCTGTGTCACGGTGTGCATGCAACGCTCCGGCGACGTAAAACTCGATACCGTTGGCAAACCGATGGACGGCGTGGAAGTGAAGATCGCTGACAGTGGTGAGGTATTGGTACGCTCACCAGGGCTGATGATCGAGTACTACCAACGTCCTGAAGATACCGCCGACGCAGTTGATGCCGATGGCTACTTTCATACGGGTGACGCCGGGTTTTTTGATAGCGATGGTCATCTGAAAATTATCGATCGCGCGAAAGATGTCGGCCGCATGGCGGATGGCACCCTATTTGCGCCCAAGTACATCGAGAACAAGCTGAAGTTCTTCCCCTTCATTAAAGAAGCCGTTGCGTTTGGGGATGGCCGAGCTACCTGCAATGTATTTATCAACATTGACATGGAAGCAGTCGGCAACTGGGCTGAACGTCGTAACTTGCCGTACAGCGGCTATGCCGACCTCGCCGGACAGAAAGAAGTCTATGCGCTGATCGCCGATTGCGTGGAGAAGGTCAACGCCGATCTCGCGCACGATACCCTGCTAGCCAACTCGCAGATACATCGCTTTCTTGTATTGCATAAAGAGCTCGATCCGGATGATGACGAACTGACCCGTACGCGCAAAGTGCGTCGTGGTTTCATCGCGCAGAAATACGCGATACTGATCGACGCGCTATATGATGGCAAGCAACGTCAGTACATCGAGACCCAGGTGAAATTTGAAGATGGCAGACAAGGCATGATCTCTGCCGATCTCGAGATTCGTGACGTGAAAACTTTTTGCAGCGCAGGCGCGCGTCAGGCGGCATGATGCAAAGCCAACTCAGTAGCCGCAACATCGGCGAGGTCATTCTCGACCTGCGCAATATCTCGCTATCGTTCGGTGGCGTACGAGCACTCACTGATATCTCATTTGATGTGCGTGAGCATGAGATCCGCGCCATCATCGGCCCCAATGGCGCTGGCAAAAGCTCCA
The DNA here is from genome assembly GCA_016868055.1 of Betaproteobacteria bacterium. Lineage (GTDB taxonomy): Bacteria > Pseudomonadota > Gammaproteobacteria > Burkholderiales > Burkholderiaceae_D > Pernthalerella. The sequence goes on along the minus strand of VGHX01000007.1, from coordinate 24,728 downwards.
TGCTGAATGTGATTAACGGGGTTTATCGTCCGCAGCAAGGCGAGATTATTTACCGCGGCGAGCACCGTCGCGACATGAATACCTACGCAGCCGCAAAGAGCGGCATCGCGCGCACCTTTCAAAATATTGCGCTGTTCCGCGGCATGTCGGTGCTGGATAACATCATGACCGGTCGCAATCTGAAAATGCGTTCGAATTTTCTGCTGCAAGCGCTGTACGTCGGACCAGCACAACGCGAAGAAATTGAGCACCGGGTCAAAGTAGAGCAAGTGATCGACTTTCTTGAAATTCAGCATATACGTAAAACGCCGGTCGGGCGCTTGCCGTATGGCCTGCAAAAACGAGTAGAGCTTGGTCGCGCGCTCGCCGCCGAACCGCAAATACTGCTACTCGACGAGCCGATGGCTGGCATGAACGTCGAAGAGAAACAGGATATGTGCCGCTTCATTCTGGATGTGAATGATCAGTTCGGTACCACCATCGTGCTGATCGAGCATGACATGGGTGTGGTCATGGATATTTCGGATCGTGTGGTGGTTCTCGACTACGGCAAGAAAATCGGCGACGGTACACCGGATGAGGTCAGAAATAATCAGGAAGTGATCAATGCTTATTTAGGAGTACCGCATTGAACATTAATTTCTTCTTTGAGGTATTGATCGGCGGCCTGCTGTCTGGCGTGATGTACGCGCTGGTAGCGCTCGGTTATGTGCTGATTTACAAAGCCTCCGGCGTATTCAATTTTGCGCAGGGCTCGATGCTGTTTTTTGCTGCACTGACCTGCGTCTCGATCACCGAATTTGGGTGGCCACTGTGGGTCGCTATTCTCGCGACCATGGCAGTGATGTGGGTGCTGGCGCTGTCCATCGAACGAGTGGTGCTGCGACCGCTGGTCAATCAATCGGAAATTTCATTATTCATGGCGACGATTGGCCTGTCGTTTTTCATCGAAGGCCTGGCGCAGCTGCTATGGGGTGCCGAAGTAAAACGGCTAGATTTGGGCATCGAAGACGTACCGCTCGAAAGCCTGATGAATAACTTCAATATTCTGGTCTCGAAGTTTGACGTCACCTCGGCCGCAATATGTGCGCTGCTGGTCACCGCATTGGCATTATTCTTTTCGCGCACCTCGGTTGGTCGCGCGCTGCGTGCCGTCGCCGACGACCATCAAGCCGCACTCGCTGTCGGTATACCGCTGCAACAAATTTGGGGCATTGTCTGGGGCGTTGCAGGGTTTGTCGCGCTGGTCGCCGGCATGCTGTGGGGCGCGCGTAATGGTGTGCAGTTCTCGCTGACCTTTGTCGCGTTGAAGGCGTTGCCAGTGCTGATTCTTGGTGGATTTACTTCGATACCTGGCGCGATCATCGGCGGCTTGATTATCGGCGCGTCCGAAAAATTGGCCGAGGTTTATATTGGCCCGTTTGTTGGCGGCGGCATCGAAGGATGGTTCCCCTATGTGCTTGCGCTGCTGTTTTTGCTGGTGCGGCCAGAGGGATTGTTTGGCGAGAAAATTATTCGCCGTGTGTAGATACTGAGTCTCACGTAGTGACGTGAAAATCGCGTCCCTGATAGAGGCATTGCCTGGGCGCTGACAGCGTTAAAAAATACGGAAAGCCTATGCTTTACAGAGAAGCGGGACAATTCAAAACCAGCTACGCCACAGACGGGCAGATCTTCCCGATTCGTCAAGACCGCATCGGCATCGCGATCTTGCTGCTGATCGCTTTTGTATTGATACCGCAATTTGCGACGCCGTATCTACTATCGGCCATCTTGGTGCCATTCCTGATTTTTTCACTGGCGGCGCTTGGTCAAAATATTTTGACGGGGTACGCCGGCCAAGTATCGCTTGGCTCGGCTGCGTTTATGGCGGTGGGCGCTTTCAGTGCCTACAATTTTGTACTGCGCGTGCCCGGCATGCCGATTTTGGTAGCATTTATTCTGGGCGGTGTGTGCGCCGCCGCAGTTGGTATTGTGTTTGGCCTGCCATCACTGCGGGTGCGCGGTTTTTATCTTTCAGCGTCTACCTTAGCCACGCAGTTCTTCGTCGTGTGGGCGCTCACCAAGATACGCTGGTTTACCAACTACTCATCCTCCGGCGTGATCACCGCGCAGCAGATCAACCTATTGGGCTATCACTTTGACACGCCAGAGTTGAAGTATCTGTTGGTGCTTGGGGTCGTCAGCGTGCTGGCCTTGGCAGCAAAAAATATGGTGCGCTCGAATATCGGGCGCTGCTGGATGGCGATTCGCGATATGGATGTGGCGGCAGAGGTGATTGGTATTCGTCAGCTGCATACGAAACTGCTTGCCTTCGCCGTCAGCTCGTTTTTCTGCGGCGTGGCGGGTGCGCTGTATGCCTACGCTTACTTGGGCACGGTGGAACCTGAAGCCTACAGCCTGGATCTGTCGTTCCGAATTTTGTTCATGGTGATGATCGGCGGCCTCGGCTCTATTCTTGGCTCATTTCTCGGGGCCGGCTTTATTGTGCTGCTACCGATCGTGTTGAATTATCTGGCGCACATGCTGCGCATTTCAACGGCAGTGGCGTCAAATGTTGAGCTGATGGTATTTGGCGCGATGATCATTTTCTTCTTGATTGTCGAGCCGCTCGGCTTGGCGAGGCTATGGCAGATCGCAAAGGAAAAGCTTCGGTTGTGGCCTTTCCCGCACTAATCGTTTTTACGTTCAACTAGGAGGACAGCATGAAGTTGATTAAATCCTTGCTGCTGAGCGCTGCGTTGCTCAGTGCCAGTACGTTTGCTTGGGCGCAGGAGCAGTACGTGCCGCTGCTGTCGTACAGGGTCGGGCCTTATGGCTCGAACGGCACCTCGTTTTACGGTGCCATGATCGACTATATGAACCTGGTCAATTCCAACGGCGGCATCAACGGCGTCAAGCTGGTGTGGGAAGAGTGCGAGACCGAGTACAACCCTTCACGCGGTGTCGAGTGCTACGAGCGACTGAAAGGCAAGGCTACGATTGTCGAGCCACTATCGACCAGTATCGCGTACGGCATTCTTGATCGGGTCAGCAAAGACAAGATACCGATGACCACGCTGGGCTATGGACGCTCGGATGCCGCCAACGGCAAGGTATTCCCATGGGTGTTCCCGCTCATTACCAACTACTGGAATCAAGCCGCTTCCATGGTGGTCTATCTCGGCGAGAAGTCGGGCGGCATGGACAAGCTCAAAGGTAAAAAAATCGTCCACCTGTACCACGACTCCGCCTATGGCAAGGAGCCGCTGCCGGTGCTTGAGGCAGAAGCAGCTAAGTGGGGCTTCGAGCTGGTGAAGATACCAATTACGCCACCGGGTAACGAGCAGCAGTCGCAGTGGCTGCAGATTCGTCAAGCGAACCCTGACTACGTCATCATGTGGACTTTTGGTGTCATGAGCGCGGTGGGCTTGAAGACAGCGCAGCGCAACGGCTTCCCGCGCGAGAAGATGATTGGCGTGTGGTGGGCCGGCTCTGAGGAAGATACCGAACCCGCTGGTGACGCGGCCAAAGGTTTCCAGACCATGAGCTTCACCACGCCGGGCGATTTCCCGTTGCTGGAAGAAATTCAAAACAAGCTGTACAAAAACGGCAAAGGCAGTCTGAAAGAGCTCGATCGCGTCGGTAACGTGATGTACGTCCGCGGCTTAGTCGCTACCGTGCTGATGGTCGAGGCGATGCGTAATGCGCAAGCCAAGTACAGCAAAGGCAAGCCGCTGAATGGCGAGCAGGTGCGTTGGGGTCTCGAGAACTTGAATGTGGATCGCGCGCGCCAGAAAGAGCTTGGCATTGAAGACATCTTCCCGCCGATCAAAACCTCTTGTAATGATCATGAAGGCTCTGGTGCGGTGAAAGTTGTGCAATGGGATGGCAAGAAATGGTTCGCTGTCTCCAAAAACTGGATCACCGGTGATAAAGCGCTGGTGCGCAAGCTACTGGAAGACACCTCCGCCGCCTATGCAAAAGAAAAAGGCATAACGCCGGCTTGCATGAAGTAATCACAACAGCGCGACTGACATGAGCACTCCTTCCATCCTCACCGTCAACAACATCGAGGTGATTTACGACCACGTCATCTTGGTGCTGAAGGGTGTCTCGTTGTCAGTCCCGCGCGGCAAAATCGTCGCGCTGATGGGTGCCAACGGCGCTGGTAAATCCACCACGCTGAAATCGATCTCCACCTTGCTCCGTGGCGAGCGCGGCGATGTGACCAAGGGCAGTGTGGAATTCAATGGCGAGCGTATTGATCAGCTAACGCCGAACGCGCTGGTCAAACGCGGCCTGTCGCAAGTCATGGAAGGACGTCACTGCTTTGGTCACCTGACAATCGAAGAAAATTTATTGACCGGGGCGTACACCCGTAAGCTCGGCCGCGCCCAGCTCAAAGAGGAACTGGAGCGGGTGTATCACTATTTTCCGCGTCTGAAGCAGCGCCGCACCTCGCTCGCAGGATATACCTCGGGCGGCGAGCAGCAGATGTGCGCGATAGGCCGAGCGCTGATGGGCAAGCCGACCATGATTCTGCTTGACGAGCCCTCGATGGGTTTAGCGCCTCAGATTGTTGAAGAAATTTTCGAAATCGTGCGTGACCTCAACAAGCGCGAGCAGGTGTCTTTTCTGCTGGCAGAACAAAACACGACTGTCGCGCTGCGCTACGCAGATTTCGGCTATATCCTGGAAAACGGTCGCGTCGTGATGGAAGGTGAAGCAAGCGAACTGGCGACGAATGAAGACGTGAAAGAGTTTTATCTTGGCGTTTCTGGCGCAGGACGCAAGAGCTTCCGCGACATGAAGTTTTATCGTCGCCGCAAGCGCTGGCTAGCCTGATCGGTAGCCGCTGCCAAACCCCACTTGCATAGTTTAAGCGCGTGTTTTTATACCTCCGGCGGCGGCTTGCGCGCCGACACTAGCGCATTCTTGGAGACACCATGGCTGAGCTTTATGACTCTCTCGAGTCCAATGATCCTTCGGCGCGTGAACAGGCGCTGTTTGCTGCGCTTCCGTCGCTGCTAACGCGCGCGCTGCAAGCGCCCGGATGGTCAGATATCTTGCGGGGTGTGAACGCGGGCGACATCAACAACCGCGCGGCGCTAGCGCAGTTGCCGGTGACCCGAAAGTCTTCGCTGAAAGAGCTGCAGCAGACCAAACCACCCTTCGGTGGGCTGAACACGACACCCACCGCGCAGCTATCGCGCATCTTCATGTCGCCCGGTCCGATTTTTGATCCTGAGGGCCGCGGCGCTGACTGGTGGCGCTACGCGCGGCCTTTGCATGCGCTCGGTGTGCGACGCGGTGACCTGATCCAAAATTGTTTTGCCTATCACTTCACACCGGCAGGCTTGATGGTAGAAGGCGGCGCTGCGCATTTGGGCTGCCCGGTCATTCCTGCCGGTAGTGGGCAGACCGAGATGCAGGTACAGGCAATGCAATTAGTTAGACCAAAGGTCTATGTCGGCACGCCCTCCTTCTTAAAAATCATCATCGAAAAAGCACAGGAAATGGGCGCGGATATTTCTTCGCTACAGATGGCACTAGTGGGTGCCGAAGCGCTGCCGCCCTCCTTGCGGCAATGGCTGAATGAGCATGGTGTGCCGTTCGTACTGCAAACCTATGGCTCGGCTGATATCGGCAACATCGCCTATGAGACTCTCACCGATAGCAAAGTAAATCCGGGTATGGTGCTGGATGAGACGCTGCTGCTGGAGATTGTGCGGCCTGGCACCGGTGATCCGGTGGCAGATGGCGAGGTCGGCGAGATTGTGATCACCTCGTTCAATCCCGACTACCCGCTGATCCGGTTCGCGACCGGCGATATGTCGGCAGTGATGGGCGGTGTATCTCCATGTGGCCGCACCAACACCCGCATCAAAGGCTGGATGGGACGCGCTGATCAAACCATCAAAGTGCGCGCTATGTTCGTCCATCCCTCGCAAATCGCGGATATCGTCAAGCGCCACCCGATCATCAAAAAAGCGCGCCTCGTTGTATCAGGCGAAATGGCCAATGACGAGATGACCCTGCACTGCGAGGTTGAGCATGTGGATGCGTCACTACCGGAAGTCGAGGCCATCATTGCCTCAATTCGTGATGTCACCAAGCTGCGCGGCGATGTAAAGCTACAAGCTGTTGGTAGCTTGCCGAATGATGGCAAGGTGATCGAAGACGCGCGTAGTTATCAATAATCATCATGGAGTCGTGACATGCGCTTGCCCGCCGCCCTGCAGCATCTGAGTTTGCCCGTGATCGGTGCGCCCTTATTCATCGCCAGCTGTCCGGCACTGGTCATCGAGCAGTGCAAAGCAGGCGTGGTCGGGTCATTCCCGGCCCTGAACGCGCGCCCCGCCGAGATGCTGGATCAATGGCTGCAACAAATTGAGCAAGCGCTCTCGCAGCACCGCGCTGCCCATCCGGACGCAGTGATCGGTCCGATTGCGGTGAACCAGATCGTGCACCAATCAAACGATAGGCTGGCGCACGATGTTGAAGTCTGCGTCAAGCACCGGGTTCCGGTCATCATCTCTTCGTTACGTGCGCCACCCAAAGAAATGCTGGAAGCGATTCATAGCTACGGCGGTGTCGTTCTGCACGATGTGATCTCTATCCGTCACGCGCACAAAGCGCTTGAGGCTGGAGTTGATGGCTTGATTTTGGTAGCCTCCGGCGCGGGCGGGCATGCGGGTGGGCTGTCACCGTTCGCGCTGGTGGGCGAGGTGCGCAAGTTCTTCGATGGCCCTATCGCCTTGTCCGGCTCGATCGCTAATGGTGACGCCATTCTTGCGGCACAAGCGATGGGTGCTGATTTTGCCTACATCGGCTCGCGCTGGTTAGCGACACAAGAGGCCAATACCAGTGAGGGCTACCGACAAGCTATTGTCGAATCAAGCGCAGCCGATATCGTGTACACTAATTTGTTTACTGGCGTGCACGGCAACTACCTAAAAAAATCTATCACGAACGCCGGGCTTGATCCCGATAATCTGCCTGAAGCTGATAAATCAAGCATGAACTTCTCCAGCGCCAGCGGCGCCAAAGCCTGGCGTGATATCTGGGGCGCAGGACAAGGCGTGGGCTTGATGGAAGATGTGCCCACTGTAGCCGAGGTGGTCACGCGTTTGAAACGCGAATACGCCGAGGCGCGACAGCGCGTGATGGACACTTCATTTCCGCGCTGAGCAGCTCACCCAGTTACATCAACGCAGGTTCAGCGAGGCGAGGTATTTTTTAGCGATTTGGCTCGCTATCGACTAAGAATTCATTCTCGATGATCGCGGCGCCAGCCCGCCGCAACTGCGTGATCACCCAATGCGCAAGGTAGATCGTGCCGTAATTCATGTAGTTGCGGTTTGCGGCAGTAACCAACGGCACCTTGGAAAGCAGTTCGGGAACTTCGGTCAGCTTGATGCGCTGGCGCTCCATTAATAAAAACTTCAGCAGCACCTTGATACCGTGCTGCGCGTTCCGCTTTGGGTCTTCTTCCAAATAAGCGATTCGAGAGTAGGCCTCGCGTAATGCTGCCTTGACGTCAGTGAACGGGCGGCCGTGCCCTGGAATAACAAGCGCCGGCGATAGATCATCGATCAGGTCGAGTGTCGCCCGCACTTCCTTGAAGCCACCGTAGCCATCCAGCGCAGGAAACACGACGCCGAAACCTTTCTCCCACAGCGCATCGGCCGAGATCAGAATGCCATCGGCCCGGTTGAAAAGTACATATCCATAAGGATGATGTCCGGCAGCGTACAAGGCTTGCCACTGCATATCGCCCATTTCAATGAAATCGCCGGGATGTACCGCCCCATCTGCATGAAATTCCTCGCATTGCTGCCCTGTTGCAGCAAATGTTGGCTTCATTCGCGACCAGTTATTGACCCTCGAAAATTCCGCAGCAGGCACGTGGGTGAGCACGGCCGGGTAGTGCTGCTGCAATATTCGATTGCCGCCGCAATGATCGGAATGCAGATGGGTGTTGTAGATCGCATCCAAAGGCCGATCTTTCAGCAGGTGCTGCACCAGTGCCAGCGTTTGCTGCTGGTGCGTGCAATAGCCTGTATCGACAATGACCGTACGGTGCGGGCCGCTGAACAGCACATTATTCGACGAGAGCCAGCCGCGCTCAAGAACATGCATGGACGGTTGCAGCTTCATGGTAGGTGTCGGTAGGTCGCGCTGAAGATGAGATACATGAGTCGGTGTTGTACGGGTGGCTTGGTGGCGGTCTAGGTTTGTGTTCGACGGCTCTCAAGCGCGATCCAGATATGTCTTTTACGCTCCTCGGTTGCCATGCCCCATTCGATGATTTCTTCGATCGTGCGCAAGCAGCCGGTGCAAAGCCCGGTTTGCGCATGCATGACACAGACCCCGATACACGGCGTCGGTAGCAGACCACTGTGCGTTCTTGGGTCAAACGCCGGGCGAGCCTCAGTCACGGCTTTAGCTTTGCGCGCGCTGCTTCTTTTCGTCGAGCTTGGCGTTGAACTTGTCGGTGATGATGACCGCGCGCTCATGCTCGCCCTCGCTGATCTTGTCGTGACCATCCCAAGCCTCGACGCGAAATCGCAATCGACGCCCTTCGACCGCAATCAACTCGCCGCGAACGGTCATCGTCATACCGGGTGGCGTAGCGGCCAGATGCGAGAAGCTGACATGCGTTCCCAGACTCTGCTCGGTTGGCCAATCCATGTAGGGCATGATGGCGCGTGCGCAGGCAAGCTCCATTAAACCCACCATGTAGCCTGTCGCTAAAACTTCCGGCATATCGCGCGCAAACTCGATATGCTCGCCATACAAAGCAGGAACCGCAGAGCGTGGCGGAATCGTTGTCTGCCATTCGAAACGAAGGCCGGGTTTCAGGGTGTCTTTCATGTAGCAAGCTCCGAAGCGCGCCGCGCAGTAATTGCATTACCCGCACGACTGGTCGATGAGCGACCAAGATGTTGTGAAATAAATTGCCCTGCATCGACGACCGCATTGATATCGACTCCCGTAGAAATACCCAGACCATCGAGAAGATACAACACGTCCTCTGTTGCCACGTTGCCTGTTGCGCCTTTTGCATAAGGACATCCGCCCAAGCCAGCAACCGACGCATGAAAAATACGTACGCCCATCGTCAATGCTGCGTAAATATTGGTTAAAGCTTGGCCGTAGGTGTCATGAAAATGGCCGGCCAGCTGCGTCAATGGATATTCCTTAGCCACCTGCTCAAATACGCGCTGCACCTTGGCTGCGGTACCCACACCAATGGTGTCGGCGATATCAATCTCATCACAACCAAGATCACGCATGCGTTTTACTACATCAACCACCGATTCAGGATTCACCTCGCCCTGATACGGGCAGCCAAGGGCGCAGCTGATACTGCCACGTAGCCTTAAGCCGTTTGATGTGGCAGCAATAGCCACCTCACGGAAGCGTTCAATTGATTCAGCGATCGAGCAATTGATATTTTTTTGCGAGAAGGCTTCCGATGCAGCACCAAAAATCACCACCTCATCAGCGCGCGCTGCGAGCGCTGCTTCAAAACCTTTCATGTTCGGTACCAAGGCTGAATACAACGTGCCCGGATGACGATCAATGCTCGCCATCAGCTCGGTTGATGTCGCCATTTGCGGCACCCACTTGGGCGAAACAAATGACGCTGCTTCGATATTCGGTAAACCTGCATCAGCTAAGCGATTCACCAGCTCGCGCTTGATGTCTAGCGAAATGGTTTGTTTTTCGTTTTGTAAGCCATCACGCGGGCCTACCTCAACTAGCTTGACGTGCGTTGGCAGGTGCATCTTAGCCACCCTCCGCAACAAATGATAAAAGCTGTGCACCTTCCGCCACCTGATCGCCGACGGCGTAGTTCAGTGCCTCGACCTTGCCCTTCGCCGGTGCGCTGATCGTGTGCTCCATTTTCATCGCTTCCATGATCAATAGCGGCGCACCTTTTTCCACGCTTGCGCCTGCTTCCACCATGAGTTGAACGATCTTGCCGGGCATCGGTGCTGTCAGGCGGCCGCCTTCCGATTCACTCTCGCCCGCATGCGCAATCGGATCACTCCATGCGATGACACGATGCCGACCTTGCCAAAACACATGAAATCGATCCTCGACGCACACCACCCGACCTGAAATATGCCGACTATCTACCTGTGCCGACACGGCCGTCTGGTCGATCGTGATGTGGGTAAGCCTGGTTTCTTGAGACAAGTAAGCAATGCGCCAGCCATCGCGTTGGTAATCAATCGCTAGCTCAGCTGCTTGGTCATCACAGTCGAAACGCAGCGTACGACGATAGGTGCCGTTCAAACGCCAGCCGTGCGAAGAATCCCACGGGTCAGCGCTGGTGGTGTCCGGTGTCATCAACTTGGCCAGCCATAACGCGACCATATCGACCGGCACCGAATCGGCGGGCGGAAACAATAAGGCATGGTGACGCTCGATCAGGCCAGTATCAAGCTCGGCGTCGCTGAATGCAGGGCTTGCAATCAGTCGCCCGAGGAATGCGACATTGGTCGCTGGCCCAACAATCTCGATTTTACTCAGCGCCTGCTGCATGCGCGCCAGCGCCTGCGTACGATCATCGCCATGAACAATCAGCTTGGCGATCATCGGATCATAATGCGGGGTGATGGCATCGCCTTGTCGAACCGCTGCATCAATCCGCACATCACCGTGTGCGAATGTGACAGCGTCTGGAAACCTCAGGTGAAGTAATGAACCCGTTGATGGCAAGAACCCTTTCTCCGGGTTCTCGGCATAGATGCGCGCCTCGATCGCATGGCCTTCAATACGTAACTCTTGCTGCTGAAGTGGTAATGGCTCGCCGGCCGCAACGCGTAGCTGCCACTCGACCAGATCGGTACCGGTTATCATCTCTGTCACCGGATGTTCCACCTGCAGCCGGGTGTTCATCTCCATGAAATAGAAACTACCGTCCTGATTCGCGATGAATTCCACTGTGCCTGCGCCGACATAGTTCACCGCACGCGCCGCATTCACCGCCGCTTCGCCCATCGCTTGTCGCCGCTCTGGCGTCATTCCCGGCGCGGGTGCTTCTTCCAACACTTTCTGATGCCGTCGCTGTACAGAGCAATCACGCTCGAACAAGTAAACGCAATTGCCGTGGGTATCTGCAAAAATTTGAATTTCAATGTGGCGTGGCTGCTGAAGATATTTTTCAACCAGAACCCGGTCATCGCCAAAACTATTGATCGCCTCCCGCTTGCAAGACGCCAGCGCCGCTTCAAAGTCGTCACTGCGCTCGACAATGCGCATGCCCTTGCCGCCGCCGCCGGCGCTCGCTTTCAGCAAGACCGGGTAGCCGATGGCGCCTGCTTGCTGGCGTAGAAAATCAGATTCCTGCCGCTCACCGTGGTAGCCCGGCACCAGCGGCACGCGGGCCTTCTCCATGAGTGCCTTGGCCGCTGACTTCGAGCCCATGGCACGAATAGCAGATGCCGGCGGACCGATAAAGGCAACACCGCTCGCCTCACAGGCCGCTGCAAATTCTTCGTTCTCGGATAAAAACCCGTACCCGGGATGGATTGCCTCTGCGCCGGCAGCTCGTGCAGCCGCAATAATTCGCTCAATCCGCAGATAACTCTCTTTCGCAGGTGCGGGACCGATCAGCACACTTGCATCGCACATGGCCACATGCTGCGACTGCGCATCTGCCTGAGAGCAAACCGCGACGGTGCGAATGCCGAGACGTCTCGCAGTCGCAGCGACACGGCAGGCGATCTCACCACGGTTAGCAATCAGAATTTTTTTGAACATGCTGTCTGTCCCGGTTATTTCATTCTTGTGAAAGCTCACTGACCCCGGCAACTTTGTTTAACACCGCTAACGTCACATCACTCAATAACGTAATCTCTTCATCTGACACGATGAATGGCGGCATCCAGTACACGGTCGCACCAATCGGGCGAAGCAAAACACCCAGCTTCAGAGCCTCCGCAAAAAATCGTCGCGAGAAACCCTCGGCGAGCTCCGGTGTGACATCAAACGCGCAGATCATGCCGGTCTGCCGCGCGTTTCTGACGTTCGAATGGCCGGCCACTCTCGCCAGCGCTTCGCCCAACTTTTTTGCACGCTCACAGTTTTTTGAAAGCACATCGTCTTGATCAAAAATATCCAGCGTCACCAAGGCCGCACGACACGCCAAAGGGTTGCCGGTATAGGAGCGCGAATGCAAGAAAGCGCGGCTGACATCCGGGTGATAGAAAGCTTGGTAAATCTGATCCGTTGTCATCACTAATGACAAAGGCAAATAGCCGCCGCTGATGCCCTTCGAGAGACACATGAAATCAGGCCATATGGCTGCTTGCTCACAAGCGAAGAAACTCCCGGTGCGGCCACAACCAACCGCGATTTCGTCGGCGATCAGATGTACTGAAAACTCATCGCATAGATCGCGCAACTGGGTGAGATAACTCGCCTCATACATCGCCATGCCGCCCGCGCATTGCACCAAAGGCTCGACAATCACCGCGGCAATCTGACCCGCGCGACGCGCCAGTAGCGTGCGCATCGCAATCAAGGCCTCTGCCTCTCCGACAGCAGCAGGTGACGCTACCCCATGGGCCCGGCGATACATGCCGCCATAGGCCTCGGTGAACAGCGGCACATCGGTCACACCGAGTGCGCCAACGGTTTCGCCGTGGTAGCTGCCGGTTAGACAAACAAATTCCTGCTTGTGCGACTGCCCGACATTACGCCAGGCATGAAAACTCATCTTCAGCGCAATCTCGACCGCAGATGCACCATCCGAAGCGAAGAAACAGTGGCCCAGCGCGTGATTGGTTTTCGCTGCAAGCCGTTCCGATAGCTCGACAACAGGCGCATGGGTAAAGCCGGCCAGCATTGCATGCTCGAGCTTTTCCAGCTGATCAGTGAGCGCGGCGTTAATGCGTGGGTTGGCATGACCAAACAGATTGACCCACCATGAACTCACCGCATCCAGATAGCGGTTGCCTTCATAGTCGAACAGCCATGCTCCCTTACCATGACTAATCGCCATCAGCGGCAGCGTCTCGTGATGCTGCATCTGGGTGCAGCGGTGCCAGACACTGGCAAGACTACGCGTTACCCAATCCGCGTTGACGTTGGAATTCATCGGATCGTGACTTACATCCGGAACAGGCCGAACTTGGTATCGGCAATCGGCGCATTGAGCGCCGCTGACAAACCCAGCGCCAGCACCATGCGCGTATCCGCCGGATCAATCACGCCGTCATCCCACAGCCGAGCACTGGCGTAATACGGATGGCCTTGATGCTCATACTGCGCACGAATCGGTGCTTTAAACTGCTCCTCGTCTTCCGCGCTCCAATGGCCGTCCTTGGCTTCGATACCATCGCGCCTGACGGTTGCGAGGACGGAGGCCGCCTGCTCACCCCCCATCACCGAGATACGCGCATTCGGCCACATCCACAACATGCGCGGGCCAAACGCACGCCCGCACATGCCGTAATTACCTGCACCAAAGCTGCCGCCAATAATGACGGTAAATTTCGGCACCTGCGCTGTTGCAACCGCAGTCACCATCTTCGCGCCGTGGCGCGCAATACCTTCGTTCTCGTATTTTCGACCCACCATGAAGCCGGTGATGTTCTGCAAAAATACGAGAGGGATTTTGCGCTGACAGCACAGCTCGATGAAGTGCGCGCCTTTCAGTGCTGATTCCGAAAACAAGATGCCATTGTTGGCCACAATACCGATCGGCATGCCATACAAATGCGCAAATCCGCACACCAGTGTGCTACCAAAACGCGCTTTGAACTCATCGAACTCACTACCATCCACAAACCGTGCGATCACCTCACGCACATCAAACGGCTTACGTGTGTCGGTAGGAATCACGCCGTAAATATCGCTGGGCTCATATTTCGGCGCGACGGGCTCACGCAAGGCGAGCGATTGCGGTTTGCTGCGATTCAGATTACCCACAATACTGCGGGCGATTGCCAGTGCATGCGTATCGTCTTGCGCCAAATGATCGACAACACCCGACAAGCGCGTATGCACATCACCACCACCCAAATCTTCAGCGCTGACCACTTCGCCTGTGGCGGCTTTCACCAGCGGCGGGCCACCCAGAAAAATCGTGCCCTGATTCTTGACGATGATGGACTCATCGCTCATGGCCGGCACATACGCGCCCCCTGCCGTACATGAACCCATCACCACGGCGATCTGCGGTATGCCCTGCGCCGACATGGTGGCCTGATTGAAAAAAATTCGGCCGAAATGATCACGATCGGGAAACACATCATCCTGATTCGGAAGATTAGCGCCACCCGAATCCACCAGATAAATACACGGCAGGTTGTTTTGCTGCGCGATTTCCTGCGCGCGCAAATGCTTCTTGACCGACATCGGGTAATACGTACCGCCCTTGACGGTAGCGTCATTACAAACAATCACGCACTCCTGCCCGTTGACGCGACCGATGCCGGCGATGACACCCGCAGCTGGGGCGGCATTGTCATACATGTCGAATGCGGCGAGTTGGGAGAATTCGAGAAAAGGCGTGCCGGGGTCCAGCAGCTGATTCACCCGCTCGCGGGGCAGCAACTTGCCGCGCGCAACATGCTTGGCACGCGCCTCCGCACCACCGCCCAATGCAATACGCTCGCAGTGCGCACGCAAATCATCCACCAGCGCCTGCATCGCGGCCGCATTGGCCACGAACTCCGGCGAGCGCGAGTTCAGCTTGGATTCAATCACCGGCATCTGCGCTGTCTCCGTTTACGATTTATCAGAGGATGGCTTTTCAAATTCACCGTCGACATAAAACCAGAGCCCGTCTTCTCGAATGAAGCGACTGGTTTCCTGCAAGCGATGGCCTTTGCCAGCGACACGACAGCGCGCGATAAAGCTCACCGTACCTTGATCAGCCTCTTGCGTGACTGATTTCACGTCGAGCCCCAGCCATTTCATCGATGGGTCGGTAACGGTATCTTGCGGGCGTGTCGACGGATGCCAGGTAGCCTTCAAGTAGTCTTCCGCGCCCGTGACATACGCGCTGTAACGCGGACGCATTAATTTTTCAGGCGTATCGGCGACGGCGGTACCGGCCAGAAAAGGCCCGCAGCAGGTGTGAATCTGTTTGCCGCCGCAAGGGCAAGGTGTGTCGTTGCTATTCATTAGGCCAGCGCGCGTCCGATCAAGATTTTTTGTATGTCACTGGTGCCCTCATAAATCTGGCACACACGTACATCGCGGTAGATGCGTTCGACCGGAAAGTCTGCCAGATAACCATAACCTCCATGAATCTGTATCGCATCGCTGCAAATTTTTTCTGCTATTTCGCTGGCAAACAACTTGGCCATCGCCGCCTCTTTCAAGCAAGATACGCCAGCGTCTTTCATGCTCGCTGCATGCCACACCAATTGGCGCGCTGCCTCGATCTGCGTTGCCATGTCGGCCAGCTTGAATTGCACCGCTTGATGATTGAACAAAGTCTGGTCAAAACTTTCTCTGTCTTTGGCATAAGCGAGTGCTGCCTCAAATGCAGCGCGCGCCATGCCGACCGCTTGCGCGGCAATACCGATGCGGCCACCCTCCAGGCCAGATAACGCAATCTTGTAGCCCATGCCCTCGTCGCCAATCCGATTCGCTACCGGGATGCGGCAGTCTTCCAAAACAATTTGGGCAGTGTCGGACGAGTGCTGACCGAGCTTGTCTTCAACCCGGGCCACGATATAGCCGGGCGTGTTGGTGGGAACCCAGAACGCGCTAATACCGCGCTTGCCAGCCGCTTTATCCGTGACGGCCATCACGATGCACACATCGGCATGTTTGCCGCTGGTAATAAATTGCTTCACACCATTCAGCACATAGTGATCGCCATCGCGCCGCGCAGTGGTACGAAGCGCCGAGGCATCGCTACCCGCATGCGGCTCGGTGAGCGCGAACGCGCCGAGCATATCGCCACGCGCCAACGGCTGTAGCCATTGTGTCTTCTGCGCTTCGTCGGCGTAGCTCATGCCGATGCTGCACACCGGGCAGTTATTGACCGAAATAATGGTGGAGGTACCGCCATCGCCTGCGGCAATTTCTTCAATCACAATCGCTAGGGCCAGATAGTCCAGGCCAGCGCCACCATGGGCTTCAGGTACCGCGACACCAAATGCACCGAGTTGCGCCAGCTGCTTGAGTGCCTCGCGCGGAAATTGTCGCTCGCGATCCCATGCTGCCGCATTGGGCCGCAGCTGCTGCTGCGAGAACTCTCGCAGCGCATTACGAATCATGTGATGCTGTTCAGATAAAACCATGGCGAGCTGGCGCGTTGAATAGCTGGACTTAAAGCATCTCGATAGCAACGGCAGTCGCTTCACCGCCGCCAATGCATAGCGAGGCAACGCCACGCTTACCACCCGTCTTTTTCAATGCACCAAGAAGCGTGACAATGATGCGTGCGCCGGATGCGCCAATCGGATGCCCAAGCGCACACGCGCCACCGTGAATATTGATCCTATCGTGCGCAATACCGTGATCATGCATGGCTGCCATGGCCACCGCAGCAAAGGCCTCGTTTACTTCGAACAAATCAACCTGCTCAGTCGACCAGCCGGTTTTATCGTAAATTTTTTGTATTGAACCAACGGGCGCGGTGGTAAACCAGCTGGGTGCTTGCGAGTGCCGGCTATGCGCGACAATACGCGCGATCGGCGTTACCGACATCGCTTTCGCGGTAGATTCACGCATCAGCACCAACGCCGCAGCCCCATCATTAATCGAAGAGGATGACGCTGCGGTAATCGTGCCGTCCTTTTTGAATGCCGGCTTAAGCGCACTGATTTTTTCCGGCTTGGCTTTCAGCGGGCCTTCGTCTTTCGTGATGACGATATCGCCACCTTTAGCGGCGACCGTGACCGGTGCGATTTCCCAGTCAAATGACCCCGCCGCTGCAGCGGCCTGCGCTCGCTGAACCGACGCAATCGCATAAGCGTCTTGTTGCTCGCGAGTGAACTGATACTTATCGGCGCAGTCCTCAGCATAGGTGCCCATGGAACGACCGCGCTCATAGGCATCCTCCAGACCATCGAGCATCATGTGGTCATACATCATGCCGTGCCCGATACGATAGCCGCCGCGCGCTTTCGGAATCAAGTACGGCGCATTGGTCATGGATTCCATGCCGCCGGCCACCACGACATGGTTGGTACCCGCAAGCAGTGAGTCGACGCCATAGATCGTTGCCTGCATCGCCGAGCCGCACATCTTCGATAGTGTCACCGCACCTGCAGATACCGGCACGCCCGCTTTGATCGCCGCTTGCCTCGCTGGCGCCTGCCCTTGGCCGGCCATTAAACAGTTACCAAAGATGACCTCGTCTACGCTATCTGCTGAAACGCCCGCGCGCTCAAGCGCTGCGCGTATGGCGACCGCACCAAGATCAGCCGCCGCAAGTGAGACGAAGTCGCCTTGAAACGCGCCCATCGAGGTTCGCGCTGCGCCGACGATAACAATCGGATCTTGCATGTCTATCTCCTGGTATCAAGCCGCTTGTGCTGAAGGCGCCCCTGCGCCTTGCTGATGAATGAAACGAATCTCTTGCGGGTAGGGGAATACATCTTCAACCTGCCCGTCAAGAATGCGGGTTCTTTTATTGCGCCAGTATTCGGCGGTGAGCAAATCCGCGTGGTACTGCATGAAATAGTGACGCACCTTGGGGTTGCCCAGCAAGAAAACGCCAAACTGCTCCGGGAATACATCATTCTTGGCGACCGAGTACCAAGGCTCACTCGCCATCTCGTCTTCTTCGTTGCGCGGCGGCGGGATATCGCGGAAATTGCAATCTGTGATGTACTCAATCTCGTCATAGTCGTAAAACACCACGCGGCCCTGGCGCGTAACACCAAAATTTTTATACAGCATATCGCCGGGAAAAATATTCGCTGCAACCAAGTCTTTGATGGCATTACCGTACTCGCGCACGCCATGCTCCATCTTCGCCTCGTCCCCCGCCGCTTCGGCTTCGGTTAGCCAGATGTTCAGCGGTGTCATGCGGCGCTCAATGTACAAATGACGCACGATCACCTGATCGCTGTCTTCTTCGATCAGCGAGGGCGCCACTTCTTTCAACTCATCAAGCAACTCATCCGGAAAACGTGCTCGCGGAAACGCCACATTCGAATACTCCAGGGTATCAGCCATGCGCCCCACGCGGTCGTGGTACTTCACCAGCAGATATTTTTCTTTGACCAGCTCGCGCGTGGTTTCTTTAGGCGCCGGGAAGTGATCCTTGATCACTTTGAACACATACGGAAAAGACGGCAGTGCAAACACCACCATCACCAAGCCACGGATGCCGGGCGCAATCGCGAAATTGTCAGACGAGTGCGCGAGGTGATGCAGAAAGTCGCGATAGAACGCCGCCTTGCCTTGTTTCTGTAAACCGAGAATCGTATAGATCTCGCTACGCGGCTTGCTCGGCATAATACCGTGCAAAAAATTTACATACGCCGAGGGTACCTCCATGTCCACCATGAAGTAGGCTCGCGTAAATGAAAACAGCAGCGTGATCTGACTTGGATCTGTCAGTAGCGCATCTATAAATAAAGCACCTGAGCGATTGTGCAGCACCGGAATCACAAAACCATGGCTCTGGCTGCCATTGACTAGCTTGCCCACCAGATAAGCGCCTTTATTGCGAAGAAACGGCGAAGACAATACTTGTAATTGGTAATTTGCTTCCGGGCGCTCATTACCGGGCAAAGCGTTTAAGCGTGTCTCGACCAAAGCAAGATCATGCTCAAGATCTGCGAACTCGCCCGCAAACTGAAAGTTGGTGATCATCCGGCGCAGCGCATTTCGCATGCCATCTTTTGCAGGGTAATACACACGGTAAGCAGGAATAGCCTCGCGCGGCTCGATGTACTCGGTCGAGATAGTGGGCCAGACAAAAATAAAATCGTTATTAAAATAAGTGCGGTGCAAGATGCTGCAGCACACCGAGTTGAAAAATGTCTCTGCTAACTCTGGCTGCCGGTGCTCGGTCAGCATGCCGATGTAATGAAGCTTGACCTCGCGCCACACCGCATCGGTTAAATCGTCTTGGCCGTATTCGTCTTCGAGCGCCTGCACGCACTCTTGCACACGTCGATCATAAAACGCGATGCGTTCGCGCGCCTCGGCTTGCGCTGCTTTCCAAGTGAGTTGCTCGAAGTGTCGGCGTGCCGCCTGACTGGTTTCGCGAAACAAACGGTAGTGCTTGTCAAAGCCGTCCATGATGACGCGGGCGATATCAAATGCGATCTGTGACGACAATAGCTTCGGGAAATGCTGCATGGTAGGTGGTGTCCTTTCAGGCAGTTTCAGCAAATAACTCACGACCGATTAGCATGCGTCGGATCTCGCTGGTACCTGCACCAATTTCATACAGCTTGGCGTCGCGCCACAGCCGACCGGTCGGGTAGTCGTTGATGTAGCCGTTGCCCCCTAGTGCCTGAATCGCTTCGCCGGCCATCCAGGTCGCTTTTTCTGCGGAGTACAAAATCGCACCTGCCGCATCTTTACGCAAGGCGCGCACTTGCTCGGGCGCCTTAGCGCGATCACATGCCTGACCCACCGCGTACACATAGGCCTTGCAGGCCATCATGGTTGAATACATATCCGCCAGCTTGCCCTGGATGAGCTGAAACTCGCCAATCGGCTGGCCGAACTGTTTGCGGTCATGCACATAAGGCACCACTACATCCATGCAGGCCTGCATGACGCCGAGTGGCCCGCCCGATAACACCGCGCGCTCATAATCCAGGCCGGACATCAGCACATTCACGCCACGGCCTAAACCGCCGAGTACGTTTTCGGCTGGCACCTCGCAATCCTGAAACACCAACTCACCCGTGTGCGAGCCACGCATACCGAGTTTGTCGAGCTTTTGCGCAACTGAAAATCCTTTGAAGTGTTTTTCAATCAGAAACGCGGTGATGCCGCGTGGCCCAGCCTCGAGATCGTTTTTTGCGTACACCACCAAGACGTCGGCATCGGGGCCGTTGGTGATCCACATCTTGCTGCCGTTGAGGATCCAGCGATCGCCTTTGAAATCCGCGCGCAAACGCATGCTGACAACATCCGAGCCAGCGTTGGGCTCCGACATGGCGAGCGCACCGATATGCTCGCCCGAGATCAGCTTGGGTAAATATTTGGCTCTTTGTTCGTCGCTGCCGTTACGACGTATCTGGTTAACGCATAAATTCGAATGCGCGCCGTACGATAGCCCGACAGAGGCGGAAGCGCGCGAAATTTCTTCCATAGCGATGATGTGCGCAAGATAGCCCATCGCGCTACCACCATAGGCCTCTTCGGCCGTGATGCCCAGCAAACCGAGATCACCCATTTTGCGCCACAAGTCCATCGGGAATTGGTCGCTGCGATCAATCTGATCGGCACGTGGCGCAATCTCGGCCGCAGCAAACTGCTGCACAGCGTCGCGTAGTGCGGCGATATCGTCGCCATGATCAAAGCTGAGTCCTGGCAGGTTCAGCATGCAGACTCCTTGCGGGTTTAGGTTGAATCAGGCGACGCGTCTTACGCCGCCGCTTTTACGCTTGTGCAGTCCTTCGTCCAGCAAGCGCTGGCACTGCGCCTCATGCATGGCAATTTCCGACAGCGTCACTTCCAGATCCTCACGCTGCTGCTCAAGCATCTCGCGGTGACGCGCCAACACCACCAGAAAACGTTTAAGTTGCGCAGAGGAGTCCTTGGGCGAGTCGTACATATCGACCAAATCCTTGATCTCGGATAGCGTGAGGCCCAGCCGTTTACCACGCAGCGTGAGCTTCAGGCGGATCCGATCCCGTGCGCCGTACACCCGGACCCGACCGCTACTGCCCTCGCGCTTGGGGCTGATCAGCCCTTGGTCTTCGTAAAAACGAATGGTGCGCGGCGTGATGTCGAATTCGCGCGCTAGTTCGGTAATGGTGTAGGTGGCCATGGCAACGAGGAGCAATGCCGGCGCCGGATAGTGAGCGCAGCAAGGGTAGAATGGACGTTTACGTAAACGTCAATTGCTGGCTATTGTAGGCGCGCGGGCACGCTTTGCAAACCCTCGCGCGCCGCTGCCGAAAGCGCCGCCATGAATGCTCTTGAAGCCGAGTTGTCCTACCCTTTTGGCGAGACTTTGCCAGCCACCGGCGCTGCGCTGTCGATTACACCCGAGGTACGATGGATCCGTATGGGTCTGCCTTTTGCGCTCAACCATATCAACTTGTGGCTGCTGGAGGATGGCGATGGCTGGGCAGTGGTGGATTGCGGTATTGCTAACGACGCCACCCGCGCTGCCTGGGAGCAGGTGTTTACCGAGGTGCTTGATGGTCGCCCGATTACCCGCGTCATCGTGACTCACTGTCACCCGGACCATGTGGGTCTGGCGGACTGGTTATGCGAGCGATGGGGCGTGTCGCTGTGGATGAGCGTGGGAGAGTATGGGTTCGCGCGCATGATGTCAGCCGGGCTGCCAGGCGCCGATGGGCCGGCGACGATTCCGCATTTCCGCCGGCATGGGCTGCGCGATCCCGCCATGTTGTCGCAGCTCGAGGGGCGCAAAGCCTACTACCCGACGCTGGTGCCCAAAGTGCCGGCGCAGTTTATCCGACTCGATCCGCGCGTAGCGCTGCGCATCGGCTCCCATAACTGGCGCATCATTATCGGTACCGGGCACTCGCCCGAGCATGCGGCGCTGTATTGCGAATCGCTAAACATTTTGATCTCCGGCGACATGCTGCTGCCAAAGATCTCTACCAACACATCGGTGTTCGCGATCGAGCCTGAAGCGGATGCCGTAGGTCAGTTTCTCGAATCACTGCAGCAATTTCGTTCTTTGCCAGCGCAGACGCTGGTGCTGCCGTCGCACGGCAGACCGTTTCGCGGTATTCATCAGCGCGTGCGACAGCTACAGGAGCACCATGCAGCGCGATTAGATGAGGTGCGCGCTGCTTGCGAGGTACCGCGCTCAGCCGCCGACATCGTGCCCATGATGTTCCGGCGTGATCTGGATATGCATCAGCTCACCTTCGCCATGGGGGAGGCGCTGGCGCATCTGCACCGCTTGTGGTTCGCCGGTGAATTGCGGCGCATCCATGATGATGATGGCGTTATACGCTTTGTGCGGTAAGCCAATTTTCTTCCAGCGTGAACCGCGGCTGTGAGTTTGCGCTGCAGCATAGCGGCACGCGTTTGGCGTGGCGCCAACGCAGCGAATTCTTTTTATTTTCGCAATATTTGTTTTTTAACAGACAATCGTCTCGATTAGGACTGACTATTACACGGCCGCATGGAATAGTGCGCCGATGAATAATAGTTGAGTCCAATGAATTCTACCGAAGAGCGCTCAGCCTTCAGCGACAGGCTGCAACAAGCGCTACGTAACGCCGAGTACTCGCCCAATAGCCCAACGCAATTGGCGCGAGAATTCAACGGGCGTTTCCAGGGTCATCCGGTTACAGTGCATGCGGCCCGCAAATGGCTGCAGGGTGAATCCATTCCAACCCAAGAAAAGCTGCGCGCACTCGCCAGTTGGCTGGATGTGCCGGCCGACTGGCTGCGGTTCGGTAATGGCAACACCCAAAAAAACGGCGGCACTGACAGGAGCATGACCGATCAGAGGGCTAGTTCACTACTGAATCAGTTAGACGAGCATCACCGACAAATCGGCCTCGAAATGCTGAGAGCCTTGGTGCGCGCCTATAAAAAACGCTAGCAACAACGATAGCCACTAAAACGACAGCCACTCACTTTTTCTTGGCGACCAGCGCATCCATTACGGTCAGCGTGGCGCTATTGAGAGACTCTTCCGGTGCACCGCGCATGTGCTGCCCAATAATCGATGGCGAGGTTAGGTACTGACCATCGATGGCAACAGTTGGGACGCCGTCGATCCGAAACGCTTCCTGCAGCTGACGCACACGCGCCACCTTGCTTTGCACGCTAAATGAGTGGAAGGTCTCGCTGAATTTTTTCTGGTCGATGTTTTGCGATTCCATGAACGCCATGATCTCGGGCTCGGTATTGAGCTTCATGCGGCGCTGGTGGATCGCATCGAACACCGCCTTGTGCAAGTCAAGCCGGTTCATGGCCTCTAGCGCGAAATAAAGCTTTTGCTGCGGCGCGAAGGACTCACGAAAGCCAACCGGAATACGCCTCAAGACGATACGGTCGCCTTGTTTTTTTGCCCATTCCGCGAGATACGGCTCGAACGCATGACAGTGCGGGCAGTTGTACCAAAAGAATTCCAGTACCTCGACTTTTTTGCCGGTGTCGGTAGGTTGCGGCTGCGACAAGCGCTGGTACTCGACACCCTCCACCGGCGCATTTGGCGCGCCATTGGCAGACAGCGATAACAAGCCGAAGCCGGCAATCAATAACAAGCGGCGCAAGAGTCGCATGGAGCCATCCTTCATCAAAAATTATTTCGGTACACGCACAACAGCCGCATCGACACCATTGTCGGACAGGCGCACGCGCGCGCGATTCATGCCTTCAACATCATCAAACGGCCCCACCCGGACACGATACAGCGTGCCCATCTCTGATTTGCGCTCGGCAATGGTAGCGGCTACGCCCATGAGCGCGAGCCGTGCCTTGGTTGCCTCCGCATCCTGACGCTCGCGAAACGCACCTGCCTGCAAATAGTAGGTGAAGCCGGCGCCGCTTGCTGACGGCGCGGTATCCGGTGACGCCGCAGCGGCTGGCTTTTCGCTCGGGCGCGGGGCTGGCGCGGGTGCGCTCGGTCGCTTGGGCTCAGCGACCGGCGGCGGCGCTGCCGGCGTTTTTAGATCGGCATTTGATTCGGCGTCACGCGCATCACGCGTGCTGCCTTGCAATGATTTGTTGGGATCACCCAAATCACCCGCCGACTGCGAAGGCTTGCCGATCTTGTCGATGAACGGCAGCGGGGTTTTCATGATGGTCATTGCAATGCCGACCGCAATCAACAGGCCAATAATGAGCCCGATGATCAGGCCGGCGGTGGTACCGCCTCGCTGCTGTTGAACACCACGCGGCATGACCATGCTTACATTCTCTCTGGCGCAGAGACACCGATCAGCGCCAAGCCGTTGCGGAGTACCTGGCGTGTGGCCAGCAACAACGCCAGCCGCGCGTGCTTGATGGTGGCATCGTCAACCAGCACCCGTTCGGCGTTGTAGTAGCTGTGTAATTCGCCGGCCAGCTCACGCAAATAAAACGCGACCTGGTGCGGGCCGAGCTCATCGGCCGCCTTCTTCAGCACCTCGGGAAAATCGGCGAGCTTGGCGAGCAAGGCCGCCTCGCGCGGCGACGTCAGCGCGCTAACGTCCACGGTCCGCAGCATAGCCTCGTCGCCACCCCACTGCGACAGCACTGAGCAGATGCGCGCGTGCGCGTACTGCACGTAGTACACCGGGTTTTCATCTGATTGCGCCAACGCCAAATCAACATCGAACACGAATTCGGTATCGGCTTTACGGGAGATCAGAAAAAATCGCACGGCATCACGACCGCGCGTGAGATTGCGCTCACCGGCAGCGTCGCGCGCCTCGCCTGCCGACCACTCGATCAGATCGCGCAAGGTGACATAAGAGCCAGCACGCTTGGAAATTTTCACTTCCTCGCCATTGCGCATGACGGTCACCATTTTGTGCAGCACATAGTCTGGGTAGCCTGCGGGGATTCCCATGCCGACCGCCTGCAGGCCCGCGCGCACGCGTGCAATTGTGCCGTGATGATCACTACCCTGGATGTTAATTACCTTGTGA
>VGHX01000006.1 GCA_016868055.1 Betaproteobacteria bacterium | reverse complement strand
ACTGTATGACAAATCGGCGGTTGCATTAAGCGTCATCAGCTACCGGCGGGGAAGGGAGGGGGATGCCAAGTCTGACACTGACGCCCACGGTGGTGCGCGATGCGCGTTGTCCAAATGACAAACGCAAGCTTGACCTATTCGATACCCACACCCGCAAGCTGATGCTGGAAGTGCGCAGCAGCGGCCGCAAGACCTATTACCTGCGCTACCAAGACGCGCGCGCCAAGACGCGGCAGTTTCGGCTGGCTGATGCCGACGAGGTGAGCTTGTCGCAAGCACGGCTGCTGGCCGAGCGAGTGCGTACCCGAATAGCGATGGGTGAAGACCCTGCAACGGAGCGCGTGGTCAAACGCCAGGTGCCTACGTTTGCCGAATTTGTTGAGCAAAGCTATTTGCCGTTCGCGCGGCATTACAAGCGCTCGTGCCAGACCGATGTCAGTTTGCTGAAGAATCACCTGCTGCCCAAGCTGGGTCAGCGCTATTTGGATGATATCTCTCGCGATGATGTTTTTCAGATTCATCAGCAGTGTCGCGCAGCAGGTGCGGCCGCGGGTAGTGCGAATCGATTGGTGATTTTATTGCGCTATATCTTCAACCTTGCGCTGAAATGGGAAACGCCGGGTATTAGTAAAAATCCGGCCAAGGGCGTCAAGCTGCTCGAGGAAAATAATCATCGCGAGCGTTATCTGTCGGCAGACGAGGCGCATGCTTTATATGATGCGGTATGCCGTAGCGACAATACGATGTTGAAGTACATCATACCGATGTTGATTTTGACGGGTGCACGTAAACGAGAGTTGTTGGACGCTAAATGGGAAGATTTTGATATTGCACGCCGATTATGGCGAGTGCCTTTGCCAAAGTCGGGCAGGGCGCGCCATATTCCTTTATCTGAGGCGGCGCTGTCGTTGCTGGCTTCGGTGCCTCGCTTACCTGACTGTGTCTGGACTTTCCCGAACCCGAACACCAGCGAGCCTTTTGTTTCGATGTACTACGGCTGGGACACGGCCCGCCGCCGCGCGGGCTTGCCTGAGGTACGTATCCATGATTTGCGTCACTCTTTCGCGAGCATGCTGATCAATCAAGGGCGTAGCCTGTATGAGGTGCAGCGGATTCTCGGGCATACACAGATCAAGACGACGCAGCGCTATGCACATCTTAGTAATGCGACTTTGCTCGCGGCGGTCAATGCGGCTTCATCAGAATTTATGCTTGGCGCTTCAGAAAAAATATCGACAATCGGTATCATTGAAACTGAAGACGTACAAACAATCGACAACGACACCATAACGACGAAAACCTCTCGCTAACGACACGCACGGTTTGACTAAAAAAAAATTTCAGTGATTTATGCCTGTTACGGTGTTTCAACAGGCGTTATTTCCGGTGTACATTCTGCCTCCGATCCGGAGGTGAATAGTGTCATCGCAGGTTCTTACTACTGAGCTACTGTCACAGATCTGCTGCCCGCAGGATAAGCCGCACCTTGAGCTATTCGATGCTTTGATTCGCGGTTTTTATGTAGACCTATTGCGTAACGGGCGTATGAATTTTCGTTTGCGCTACAGGGTGGATGGCAAAGCCAGAGTCACCACGCTGGGTGATGCGCGCGTGATGACGGTTGATGAGGCGCGTGAAGCGGCGCGCCAGTATTTACGCGATCTCAAGGCGGGTAGTAGCGTATTACCGACCACTGCGCCGCAGCCATTACTGACAGTCAGCGAATTTTTTACTGAGCATTACATTCCCTACGCAAACAGCTATAAACGGAGCTGGGATACGGATCAGTCTTTGATACGTAATCACATCATTCCCAGGCTGGGTGGCTTGGCGTTGTCTGAGGTGATGCCAAAGGATATTGCGAATGCAGTATCAGCGCGGCGTGCGGCGGATTATGCGCCGGGTACGTGTAACCGGTTCTTAGTGTTGTTGCGCTATGGTTTCAGGTTGGCGGAGCGCTGGCGGGTGGGCGGTCTGGTACAGAACCCTGCAAAAGAATTGATCAACCTGCGTGATGATAATCGTATCGAGCGTTACCTGACGCCGTTGCAGTGCGAAACCTTGCTAAAAGAAATTCAGTGCAGCCCAAATCCAATGCTCGGTTCAATTATTCGGTTTTTGATTTTGACGGGCGCGCGTAAACGCGAAGTACTTGATGCGACCTGGGCCGATATTGATTTTGAACAGCGCCTGTGGCGTATCCCGAAAACCAAGTCAGGAAAAATTCGCTACATTCCTTTATCAGCTGAGGCGCTGCGTGTCTTAAATGAGCTGCTGCTAAAAGCGGTGCCAGGCCGGCAGCATATTTTTGCCAACCCGGCGACGGGTAAGCCGTTTATTTCAATTTTTTATAGCTGGGATGCCTGCCGTAAGCGGGCTGGCCTACCAGAGTTTCGTATTCACGACCTACGTCACAGCTTTGCAAGCTTTTTGGTCAATGCGGGCCGCAGTCTGTACGAGGTGCAGCAACTACTTGGGCATGCAGATATTCGTACCACCAGCCGCTACGCACACTTGAGCCGCGATACCTTACGCGAGGCGGTGGAGGTGGTTCCGCTGGGATTATCACGTAGCGCATCGACATAAAAACATCGCCAGCGTTATCGATACGCTACCATAGCGCTCTTGATCAAGGGCGCTCTATGCTTCGTACGTTTTTTTCTGCTGACAAGTCACGTCACACCGAGCTGGTTGAATTAGCGTATCGCTGCGTGCTGCATCGCGTGCCTGATGCGGAGGGTTTGGCAAACTACACCGCGCAGCTCCGCTCGGGGCAACTGACCGCGGAAGGATTGCTCAGCAGTTTGATGAAGTCAGATGAGTTTCTTGCCTTGTCTGGCAAGTTGGCCGCTGACGCTGTGCAGCGTAGTACCGCGGCGCCGCTGGCGTTGCCCCCGGCGGTGCGCCAACTTTCTGAGGTGCTTGCAGCGCGTGATTCGGTGCGCTGGGATGATTATGTGACTGCTTGGCGCGATGTATTTGAAAACCCCTCGCACGCACTAATCATTGGGCAAGACGAATACGGTGTGACGCATCAGCGGCGTTTTTTTGAAACGATGAATGCGCTGGCTGTGCTGGGTGCGGGCAGGGCAGATGCACGCCTGCTCGAGTTTGGTGCCTCTGATTTCAGTATCCTTTATCGTCGATTTTTTCCGGGGGCGAGCTTGGCGATCGCCGATCGCCCGGTGCCTGCTGAGTATATTGGCTTCACTGCAGAGGTTGCCAAGCATAAGCTGGGCGCAAGTACATTTCACACGATTGATTTACAGGCGCCGCAGTCGTTTACAGCATTAGCTGAAGGGTTGCCGCGCTATACGCATATTTTGTTTTGCGAGGTGCTGGAGCATCTGCTTGTTCATCCGGTTGAGCTGCTGAAGTTTTTATTGGATTTACTCAGCGATGATGGCGTGCTCTACCTGACGACACCGAATTTTTTTCGGGGCGAGACTATGTCGAAGATCGCGCAACGCATTAACCCGCAAGAGGTGTACCCAACCAGCGGCGGCAACTGGGATGCGCATTTTCATCATCGTGAATTCGGCGTACGTGAGCTACTAGCGTTTACCGCCGCCGCCGGCGGCAGGGTACAAGCCTGCTACTTCAGCGGCTGCTGGGAGGCACCGGGTGCGGCCTCGGTGGATGACGAGCTGCTGGGCAATATTGTGATGGTGCTGTCTCGATCTAATCCGCCCTCCGCCAGCTAGCTATCATTAGCTGCTGCGTCTTCTCTATACTCGCGCCACATCCCGGGGGAGGCGCATGAGCAGCACAGCAGGCAAAGCCACAGCGAATGAGCAAGATCTAAGGGGCGACTTGTGGGGCGGCCTGGCCGCCATGCTGGTGGCCTTGCCCTCAGCGATTGCGTTTGGCGTGACGATTCTCGCGCCGCTGGGCCCGCAGTTCGGGGCGCAGGGGGCGATTGCCGGTCTGATCGGTGTGACCATTCTCGGGCTTTTAGCCGCGCTGCTGGGCGGCACGCGGCGGCTGATATCGGCGCCCAGCGCGCCGGCGGCTGCGGTGATCTCGGCGCTGGCGCTTGAGCTTGTGCATCAGGGGCGCGACCCGGCCTCGGTGCTGTTGATTTTATTTCTGGTGGCTGTCTGCAGCAGCCTGCTGCAGATTATGTTGGGCGCATTCGGTATCGGGCAGCTGATTCGCTATATGCCGTTTCCGGTGGTGAGCGGCTACTTGAGTGGCGTTGGCTTGATTATCATCGCCTCGCAATTACCGAAGCTGTTGGGTGTGCCGGCGGGTACGGACTGGTTCAACGCCTTGCTGCAACCGGCAGCGTGGAGCGGTGCGAGTTTGCTGATTGGCGCGGCGACGATCGCAATGATGATCGTGGCTACGCGCTTCCCTTCGCGTAATGTGCCGGCGGTGATTCAGGGCTTGGCGGCGGGTGTCATCATGTACTGGTTGCTGGCCCTCACTGCGTTTCCTTCACTTGCGAGTTTGGATCACAATAGCTTTGTGATCGGGCGCTTTGATACCGGCTCGGGCGGTATTTGGGCCAGCATGGTCTCGGCCTGGGAAAGGTTTGGTGCAGCGCCTTTGCCGCACTGGGATCAGGTGATTGTTCCGGCGCTCACGCTGGCGGTACTGCTCTCGATCGATACCCTCAAGACCTGTTTGGTGCTGGATGCAATGTCTGGCACGCGACATGATTCGAACCGTGAACTGATTGGCCAAGGTCTGGGTAATCTTGCTTCAACGCTGTTTGGTGGCACGCCGGGTTCCGGCACGATGGGCGCCTCGCTGGTGAATCGTGCGAGTGGTGGCATGACCAAAATGTCTGGTGTGTTTGCGGGTCTTTGGTCGATGCTGGCGTTTTTGGTGTTAACGCCGTTGCTGTGCTGGCTGCCGGTGGCTGCTTTGGCAGGCTTGCTGCTGGTGATTGGTTTCAGGATGATCGACTGGCACTTGTTTCATCTGGCGCGCTCACGTGTCACGCTGCTTGATTTTGTGGTGATTATTTCGGTGGTAGTGGTCGCCAAAATGGTGGGCTTGATCGCTGCCTCGGCCTTGGGTGTGGTGCTGGCGATTTTAATGTTTATCCGCGAGCAGATTCACTCATCGACGATTCGGCACAAGAGCCGCGGTGATGTGACTTTTTCAAAGCGGGTGCGCTCGCGTAAAGAGCGTGAGGCGCTGCGCGAGCATGGCGCGAGTAATTTGATTGTGGAATTACAAGGCAGTCTGTTTTTTGGTAATACCGACGCGTTGTACCGCACCCTTGAGCCTGATCTTGAGAAAGCCCGTTTTCTGATTCTGGATTTTCAGCGGGTACAGTCAATTGATATGACAGCAGCACACATGCTGGACCGCGTTCGCGCGCAGTTAGCCGAGCGTGGCGCAAGTTTGTTACTGTCGCGTTTGCCGTTTACCTTGCCGACCGGGCGTAATTTGCGTGGGTATCTGAAAGAGCTTGGGGTGACCCATAGCGGTGAAGAGATTCGGATATTTGATGACTTTGCCGACGCACTCGAATGGGTCGAGGAAGAAACACTGAAATCGCTGGGTGTACATGGGGATGAAGGCAAGCCGCTGAGGTTGGAAGAATTTGAATTATTCAGCGATATGCAGCCAACGACACTGGCCGCCCTGCAACGCTGCGTGCATAAGCGTTTTTATGCTGCGGGTGAAACGATTTTTATCGCAGGCACACCGGGTGATGCCTTGATGCTGATTTCACATGGGTCGGTGCGTATTGATTTATTACTCGAGGAAGCACGCCGTATGCACATGGCCACCTTTGGTCGAGGGCAGTTTTTTGGTGAGATGTCCTTCCTCGATCACCATCCGCACTCGGCTGATGTGAGTGCGGTGACGGATACCGAGTTGCTGATCTTGCCGCGCCCCGATTTTGATCGCTACGCTGTTGAAGATCCGTTAATGGCATCGCATGTGTTTGCCTCGTTATCGCGCGCGCTGGCTGATCGCTTACGGCATACCAATGAGGAGCTGCGGTCGCTTGAGTCAGCCTGAAAAATGGTGAAAGCCAAATAAGCGCTGTTACGCCGCACACACAAGCGGTGGTGGACTAAACCTATGTTCACCAAGTAAATTAGCGACTCGGCCGCGCGCGAGGTAGTATTTTCAAATTACTATCATGCGCGCGGCTGGTGCATGTCTATTTATAAAACATAACGATTACGGAGACACTCGCATGTCGCAGACTAAATTCCTGCTGCCGGAAGACCGCATCCCACGCCGCTGGTACAACATTCAGGCGGACCTGCCCAAGCCACTGCCACCGGTGCTGCACCCGGGTACCTTGCAGCCGATCGGCCCGGCCGATCTTGAGCCGCTATTTCCGATGGAGCTGATTCTGCAGGAGGTCTCGACGGAGCGCGAGATCGATATTCCCGAGCCGGTGCGCGAGATCTACAAGCTGTGGCGCCCGGCGCCGCTCTACCGCGCGCATCGCCTGGAGCAAGCGCTTCAAACACCTGCCAAGATTTTTTACAAGTACGAAGGCGTAAGCCCGGCGGGCAGCCACAAGCCCAACACCGCGATTCCGCAGGCGTTTTATAACCAGCAAGCAGGCGTTAAACGCCTCACCACCGAGACCGGTGCAGGGCAGTGGGGTACGTCGCTGTCATTTGCAGGTTCGCTGTTTGGTATTGATGTGACGGTGTTTCAGGTGCGTGTGTCGTACGACCAGAAGCCGTATCGACGCGCTGTGATGGAAACTTATGGCGCGCGCTGCCTGCCTTCGCCCTCTAACGAAACCAATTACGGTCGTCAGGTACTTGCCGAGCGCGCTGATCACCCGGGTAGCTTGGGTATTGCGATTTCCGAGGCGGTGGAAATTGCCGCAACCAATGCAGATACCAAATACGCATTGGGTTCGGTGCTGAACCATGTGCTGATGCATCAGACCATTATTGGTATTGAGTCGATGGAGCAGATGGCGATGGCCGATGCCTACCCGGACGTCATCGTGGGCTGCACCGGTGGTGGCTCTAACTTCTCGGGTATTGCTTTCCCGTTTATTGGTGCGGGTCTGCGCGGTGGCGCTAAACCGCGCATCGTGGCCGTTGAGCCGGCTGCCTGCCCGTCACTGACGCGCGGTCGTTATGCTTACGACTTTGGCGATACCGGTCATATGGCACCGCTGACCAAGATGCATACCCTCGGTTCTTCATTCACACCGCCGGGTTTCCATGCCGGTGGCTTGCGTTACCACGGCATGGCGCCGCTGGTCTCGCATCTGAAAGAACTCGGCTTACTGGAAGCGGTGGCCTATCACCAGACCGAGTGCTTTGCGGCAGGCGTTTTGTTTGCGCGTCATGAGGGTATCGTGCCGGCACCGGAAGCGAACCATGCAGTCAAAGGCGCGATTGAAGAAGCGCTGCGCTGCAAGCGCGAGGGCAAGAGCGAAACTATTCTGTTCAACCTGTGCGGCCATGGCCACTTTGATATGGCGGCGTATCAGAACTACTTCTCGGGTAACCTCAAAGACGAGAACTACAGCGAGCAGGAACTGGCGATGGCGCTGGCCGGTCTGCCGAGCGTGCCTGAGGCGGCTTAAAGAGCCGACCGATTGCTTGCTGGCGCTGTCAGCAACGGTCGCGAATGGTATGGAAACACCGGGCGAGTCCCGGTGTTTTTTTGACCCAAGTGAGATGAGCATTCCCTTGACGGCATATTCCTTAGCGGCTATATTCGCCGTATGGCGTGGGACGTTGAATACACTGGTGAATTTGGACTGTGGTGGGCTAGCCTGACTGAGTCTGAGCAGGAGTCGGTAGCGGCATCGGTAGGTTTGCTCGAAGAGCGAGGCCCCAACCTCGGCTTCCCTCACTCAAGTGGGATAACCCGCTCAACGTATGATCACATGCGCGAGCTGAGAACTCAGCATGACGGTCGGCCGTATAGAACTTTGTACGCCTTCGATCCGCGCCGTGCGGCAATCTTGCTGATTGGTGGTGATAAAACTGGCGACGATCGCTGGTACGAAAAAAATGTTCCCATTGCGGACCGGTTATACGAGGAACATCTGAGACAACTTCGTGAGGAAGGATTGAACGATGGCTAAAAAATTCGCAAATTTGCGATCGCAAATGAGACCCGGTTCGCAAGCTCGAGCCAAAGCAATGACGAAAGCCTTGCTGGCAGAAATGCCGTTGAATGAACTTCGTCAAGCGCGCGGGCTGTCTCAAAAGATGCTTGCAGAGGTGCTGCATGTTCAGCAACCATCGATTGCCAAGATTGAAAAGCGAACGGATATGTATATTTCAACATTGCGCAGTCATATCGAGGCGATGGGCGGCGAGCTGGAAGTCGTAGCGCGATTTCCAGATGGTGCTGTGAAGATAAGTAATTTTTCAGATCTGGGTAATCACATCGCGTCCTGACAACTTCCGTACCTGAGCTTCAAGTGAGCTACACCGTTAAAGAAATTTTCCACACGCTACAAGGCGAGGGCGCGCAAGCCGGACGCCCTGCTGTGTTCTGCCGCTTTGCGGGTTGTAACTTGTGGAGTGGACGAGAAGAGGATAGAGCAACGGCGATTTGCCAATTTTGCGATACAGATTTTGTAGGTTTGGATGGTGTGAATGGCGGCCGCTTCGCTGATGCGCAGCAATTGGCGGATGCGATTAATGAACAATGGCAGGCAAGCGATTCGTTACACAAGTATGTCGTGTTTACCGGCGGTGAGCCGTTGCTGCAGCTCGATGAAGCCTTGATTTCAGCGATGCACGCCCGTGATTTCGAAGTAGCGATTGAGACCAATGGCACCTTGCCGGTGCCCGAAGGCGTTGATTGGGTTTGTGTCAGCCCCAAACAAGGCGCGGCGCTTGTGGTTGAACGCGGAGATGAAATCAAGGTCGTGGTGCCGCAAACCGGACAAGACTTGGCTGCTTTTGAGCAGATGAATTTTAAGCATTATTTTTTACAGCCGATGGATGGCCTGAATAAACAGCGCAATACCGATTTCGCCATCAGTACCTGCAAACAACGCCCGCGTTGGCGCTTGTCGGTACAAATGCACAAGTTGCTGCAATTACCCTGAAATTCATGATCACCATTACACGTAAATTAGAGTTCGATGCCGGACACAGAATCCCGGATCATAAAAGCCAGTGCCGAAACTTGCACGGGCACCGCTATGTGCTCGAAATAACGCTGATAGGACAGGTCATCGAGCAAGAAGGAAGTTCCGATAACGGCATGATCATGGATTTTTCAGACGTGAAGGCGATCGCCCATCAGCATTTGGTGGATGTGTGGGACCACGCATTTTTGGTGTACGCAAAAGATACGCCTGTCAGAGATTTTTTGAATTCACTACCCAACCACAAGACGGTGGTGATTGATCGTATTCCTACTGTTGAAAATCTTGCACGTACTGCGTTTGATATTTTGCAGGCCGCCTTTGTTGATCGCTACGGCACCGGCTTGCGCTTGCATAAACTGGTGCTGCATGAAACGCCGAATTGCTGGGCCGAGATCACTGAGGCTGAATGACAGACCACGACTACATGCGACTGGCATTGGATGAAGCGGCAAAAGCGCGTGCAATAGGCGAGGTACCCGTGGGCGCGGTTATTGTGAAGGACAGCGCGGTGATTGCGACGGGTTTTAATCGCCCTATCGGCTGCCATGATCCGACCCACCATGCCGAGATTGCGGCGCTGCGTGCTGCAGCAACGTCGGTAGAAAACTACCGTTTACCCGGCTGCACTTTGTACGTGACGCTAGAGCCGTGTGTGATGTGCGCCGGGGCCATGATGCATGCACGCATTGCACGGGTGGTGTTCGGCGCGAGCGACCCCAAGACGGGCGCTTGCGGCTCAGTACTGAATCTGTTCGACAATACGCAACTCAATCACCATACCGCGGTTCAGGGCGGGGTGCTGGCTGAGGAATGCGGCACAATGCTGTCTGAGTTTTTTGCAGCGCGGCGCCAGCAGGCGCGCGTTGAGTCTTCATGACGAAAACCTTTCATATTGGCGTAGTAGCGCCGAGTGGCTATCCAGCCGACACGGCCGCGTTGACGCGTGGTCTGGACTACCTGCGCTCGCTCGGTCACACAGTGCATGATTTTTCTGCCGAAGGGATCCGCGAGCAGCGCTTTGCCGGCAGTGACGAGCAGCGGGTCGCGCAAATTCATGCTGCTGCGCTTGATCCGGATGTTGAGATGGTGATTGCACTACGCGGTGGATATGGTTTGTCGCGTTTGTTGCCGGTGATTGATTTCAATGTCCTGACACGCAGTGTGCTCGAAGGCGGCAAGCGCTGGGTAGGGCATAGTGATTTCACGGTTGTTCAGTTAGCCATGCTGGCAACGGCGGGTGCGGGTAGTTTTGCCGGGCCGATGATCTGTGATGATTTCAGCCGGGCAGACCTGAGCGATTTCACGCATCAGCATTTCTGGCAGTGCGTGACGCAAGATACTTACAGCATCCATGTTGAAGCGAAAGATAACCCGGTGGCGCACCTTGAGGGCACGCTGTGGGGCGGTAATCTGACAATGCTGTGCAGTTTACTGGGTACGCCTTGGATGCCGGATATTAAGAACGGTATTTTGTTTATTGAAGATGTGAATGAGCATCCCTACCGAGTTGAGCGTATGCTTCTACAACTAGCGCATGCCGGTGTATTGCAGCAGCAGCGCGCCGTTTTGTTGGGTGATTTTTCCGGTTATAAGTTGACCGATTACGACAATGGTTACGACTTCAAGCACATGATCAGCTACCTGCGCGATCGCCTAGCGATACCCATCCTTCAAGGTTTGCCGTTTGGTCATATGAAAGACAAAGTCACATTGCCAGTAGGCGCGCGGTGTGTACTCGAGTCATCGGCTGATGGCTTGTCGATGATAATGCACGCTAATCTGTCCCACTCATCTCAATGACATTCTTAATCATCTGAAGCTTGTTCTGGTCTGGCGCGTTCCAGGCTAAATCGTATTTCTCTGGAGTGTGCGTTGGACATCAAGACTGTTGAATTTGAAAAGCCAAATGCTGATGGCGTTAGCTGCGTCACCTCGGCATGGGCCAAGGTGCCTGCGCCAGTGACGCCGCAACAGCGATTACAGTTGAAGGAGCGCGCGCGCAACTTATTAAAAGAAAAAGGCGCGGTATTAGTGGCGCATTATTATGTTGACGCTGACCTGCAAGATCTCGCTGAAGAAACCGGCGGTTGCGTATCCGACTCGTTAGAGATGGCGCGTTTCGGTCGTGATCATGCGGCAAAGACGCTGGTCGTTGCGGGTGTGCGCTTCATGGGTGAAACCGCGAAGATCCTCTCGCCAGATAAAACCATTCTTATGCCGGATCTGGATGCGACTTGCTCGCTTGATCTGGGCTGTCCGGTGGATGAGTTCACTGCGTTCTGTGATGCGCATGCTGATCGTACCGTGGTGGTGTATGCCAACACCAGCGCCG
Organism: Betaproteobacteria bacterium; assembly: GCA_016868055.1. Lineage (GTDB taxonomy): Bacteria > Pseudomonadota > Gammaproteobacteria > Burkholderiales > Burkholderiaceae_D > Pernthalerella. The sequence goes on along the minus strand of VGHX01000006.1, from coordinate 48,430 downwards.
CCGTGAAGGCGCGCGCGGATTGGATGGTGACCTCATCTATTGGTCTCGACATCGTCAAGCATCTGCACGAGCAAGGAAAAAAAATCATTTGGGCGCCGGACCGTCATCTGGGTAGTTATATCCAACAGCAGACCGGCGCCGACATGCTGCTGTGGCAGGGCTCTTGCCTGGTGCATGATGAGTTCAAGGGTATCGAGCTTGATCTGCTTCGTGCTGAGCATCCCCACGCCAAAGTACTGGTGCATCCAGAGTCGCCCGCTGCAGTGGTGGCGCAAGCCGATGTGGTTGGCTCTACCTCTCAGTTGATAGCAGCCGCAGTATCATTAGATGCAAAAGAATTTATCGTCGCTACTGATAACGGTATTTTGCACAAGATGCGACAAGCTGCACCGGGTAAGGTGTTCATTGAAGCGCCCACAGCAGGTAATAGTGCTACCTGCAAGAGCTGCGCGCACTGCCCATGGATGGCGATGAATGGCTTGCAAAACCTGATTGATGTTCTCGAAAGTGGCGCTAACGAGATTCATGTTGAATCTGATACACGCGATAAAGCTGTTACCTGTATTAACCGTATGCTGGATTTTGCAGCTGCTAAAAAGGCGAATATTCGTCCATCGTCCGACCTGGCTGCGGAGCAGAAGCTGTTTTCAGGTATTGGCCCAGCCTGAGTGTAACTGTCATTGATTTCCTTTTGAATTTAATCAATTTTTTGAGTTGAGCGAATTGAGCGCACTTAAATTGATTTCCTTTTGAATTTAATCAGTCGATTTTTTCGAGTTGAGCGAATTGAGTACGCTTAATAATCCGTTTGCACCGTTCGACGTAGCCTTGCATGACGCAATGGTAGCGAATATTCGCGCCGCGCTGGCAGAAGATATAGGCCGTGGTGATTGGACAGCGATGTTATTGCCTGAATCAGCTCAGGTGACAGCGAAGGTCATGGTTCGCGAGCAGGCCGTTCTGTGCGGCGCGCCTTGGTTCGAGTCAGTGATGCACCAGATCGATCCGCAGCTTCAGATTCAATGGCATTTCGCCGAGGGCGACCTGATGCCCGCGCAGGCTGTGGTGTGTGACATTGAAGGTGCGGCGCGATCTATCATGACGGCCGAACGATGCGCATTAAATTTTCTGCAATTACTGTCAGCAGTAGCAACGGTGACGCGCGCGTATGTGCGGCTGGTAGAGGATACCAAAGCGTCCATACTCGACACGCGCAAAACCTTACCGGGTTTGCGACTGGCGCAGAAATACGCAGTGCGTGTGGGCGGTGGAAAGAACCAGCGCCTCGCTTTGTATGACGGTATTCTGATCAAAGAAAATCATATCGCTGCGGCGGGTAGTATTCGGGCTGCGATGGATGCGGCGCATGCCTTGAACGCGAGCGTATCAGTACAGATAGAAGTTGAAAACCTCGATGAACTGAGGCAGGCGCTGGATGCGGGTGCCACATCCATCCTGCTTGATAACTTCAGCCACGACATGATGCGTGAGGCTGTAAGCGTCGCTGCGGGTAAAGCAATATTAGAGGCTTCAGGCGGCGTGAACCAAGACACAGTGCGTGCAATTGCCGAGACAGGCGTTGATCGAATTTCTATCGGCGCTCTGACCAAAGATCTGAAAGCGATTGATTATTCGCTTAGAGCCAACGGTTAGGCTCGCCAGGCTTTTGGTTAGCGGCGAATTGGCGCTTTCCGCTCAGGTGCTAGCACCGTTGGTACTGCTTTCGGCAAGGTGTCTGGGAAATCCAAGCTGTAGTGGAGCCCGCGGCTTTCTCTACGTGCCATAGCGCTACTCACGATCAGTGAGGCCACTTCCACCAGGTTGCGTAGCTCGAGTAAATCGCGGGTAATTCGGAAGTTCGCGTAGTACTCGTTGATTTCTTCTTTGAGTAGAGCGATGCGGTGTTGCGCGCGTTCCAGACGCTTGGTCGTACGTACGATGCCGACGAAATTCCACATTGCGCGACGGAGTTCATCCCAGTTCTGCGTAATGACAACTTCTTCATCCGCGTCAGTAACGCGACTCTCATCCCATGCGGGTAGTGCCGGCGACACAGTGGTTGGCTGTGACTCGATATCCATCGCCGCAGCACGACCGAGTACGACGCATTCAAGCAATGAGTTACTGGCTAATCGGTTAGCGCCGTGCAGACCGGTGTAAGCGGTTTCACCGACAGCATATAAACCGTGTATGTCGGTTCGCCCGCGCAGATCGGTGATGACACCGCCACAGGTGTAGTGGGTTGCGGGCACGATCGGTATTGCTTGTTTCGTGATATCGATACCCAGCTCGAGACAGCGCGCATGAATCGTGGGGAAGTGTTCTTTTAAAAATTCTGGCGATTTATGTCTGATATCAAGGTCGACATAATCCACACCGCGCTTTTTCATTTCAAAGTCGATCGCGCGCGCCACAATGTCGCGTGGTGCTAGCTCGGCCCGTTCGTCGTGCGACGGCATAAAGCGCTGGCCAGCAGCGCTGCCAGCGGCGGCAGGAAGTTTTAATAATCCGCCTTCACCGCGCACGGCCTCGGTGATGAGAAAAGATTTTGCGTAAGGGTGATACAGGCAGGTTGGATGAAACTGTATGAACTCCATGTTCGCGACGCGGCATCCGGCGCGCCATGCCATTGCGATGCCGTCACCGGTAGCGGTGTCGGGGTTGGTGGTGTAGAGATAGACTTTACCGGCACCACCGGTGGCGAGCACAGTGTGGTGAGCGCTAACGGTGCTGACCTGATGCGTTTCAACATTTTGAATATACAGGCCGTGGCAACGGGTCTGGGCTTGGCGCAGGCCGAGCTTGTCTGATGTGATCAGATCGATCGCGATGTGATGCTCGAGCAAGGTGATGTTCGGATGCTCACGCACCTTCTGCTCAAGCGTGACTTGTACCGCATGGCCTGTGGCGTCGGCGGCGTGGATAATGCGGCGCTGGCTGTGACCGCCCTCGCGCGTGAGATGAAACCCCAGCTCGGCATTCTCGTCGCGGGTGAACGGTACGCCTTGTGCGATGAGCCATTCAATTGCCTCGCGGCCCTTGGAGACAATGAAGCGCGTTGCTGTTTCGTCGCACAGACCGGCGCCAGCCACCAGCGTGTCTGCCACGTGTTGATCCTGGCTATCGTGAGAGTCAAGCACGGCGGCAATACCGCCTTGGGCCCAGTTACTGGCGCCATCGTGCAAGGCGCGCTTGGAGATCACCACGACCTTGCGGGTTTGAGCCAGGTGCAGCGCAACGGACAGTCCTGCCAGTCCGCTACCGACGATAGCTACGTCAAATATCATGGTGGGTGTGAGGATTTGAATCTGTGCACTATAGGGTATTTGGGCGCGCATCGCTCGACCATCTTGCGCATGTGTCCGCGACATCTCGCTAGCGCGGCGTCAATGGGTCCGGTGCTGATCGGCGCCGTATTTGGATTTGGCGCAAACATTTATGGGATTTGTCAAGTTATAAGCGCATCTCCGGTATAATCCTCGCGACGTTGAGGCTCAGGTAGCAGTGGTGCAGTATTTGGCTGTAATTCCTTACTTGGTTGAGACGGTCTTCCGGCGGAACTTCCGCCTTAACCAGGGTTATCAGGGATAACCCATAGAAAGGAAATTGCATGGCAACGGGTACTGTCAAGTGGTTCAATGATGCAAAGGGCTTTGGTTTCATTACCCCCGAGGGTGGTGGCGCCGACCTCTTCGCACATTTCTCCGCGATCCAATCCTCAGGCTTCAAAACGCTGCAGGAGAATCAGAAAGTGGAGTTTGATGTTGTTAGCGGTCCTAAGGGTCTGCAGGCAGCAAACATCAAGCCGATCTGATGCGCTGAATTACCGATAGCAATATGAAAATCCCCGCCCAGCGGGGATTTTTTTCGTCAGTACGCAGTACGTACGAACGGCCGTCTCAGGCGGGACAACAATTTTTCATTGTGTCGCAATTTGCTCAATGAGTAGCAACCCATTCGCGCAGCGCGTCGTTCATTCTCGTTTGCCAACCGTCACCGCTCCGTTTGAAGTATTCAATCACATCCGTATCAATGCGCAGCGTAAGCTGCATCTTTTTGCCTGTACCCATTGGGCGACCTCTAAGTCGCTGGGGTTTCAACCACTTGATTTGCTCATCGCTCAGCGGCTGTGCATCGGGGTCAGACAACGCTCCTTGGGTGATTTTTTGATCTTCTTCGGCATCAGGTACGATTAGGGTGCGTCCATTAAGAGCCTTCACAGTGTTCTGCATAAAACTTCACCTCCCTTATGTTCGCTTTTCTAAGGCTAATCACGCGCCGATGATCGTCACGGTCGACAAACGCTACGAAAAATAATCGAGCTCCTATCGGGGCAAGACAGCATTGCCTTCGTTCTCCGTAATCGATTCGCTCGTCGTCCCATACGATGCCGAAGTCCCAATCTAATTCACTGGCTAGCGCGAGTGAAACGCCGTGCTTCTGCTGATTGATCTGGTCTTTGATGCGGTCGAACTGCAAGAACATCTGGAATTATTATAACTACGTTTATTGTAAAGGTAAGGAACTCCGTCCATACATTTGTCCGGCACCGACGAAGATAATTATCTAAAAGAAAAGTCCGAGCCCTCTTTATCGAAAATTGTCATAGCACTAGTCAGCTTGAGCGCACTTACTAGACGCCCTAGATGGACGCCACATAAGCCCGTACCCCGGCCAGCAGCATCTCGATCGCGATTGCCGTCAGGATCAGACCCATCAAGCGCTCGAACGCGATCATCACCGCATCCCCCAGCACCCGTTGCAGTCGCTCGGCAGCCAGCAACACCGCCAGCCAAACCAGTGCCACCAGCGAGATCACAGCGGCGCACAGCCACAACGACATCTTGGCTTGCGATGAGAACAGCAACACGGTGACCAGCGCCGACGGCCCGGCGAGCGCCGGGATGGCCAAAGGTACGATCAGCGGCTCGGTAGCATCTGCGTGGGTTTGTCCAAACACCCCGCCCGGTTGCGGGAACACCATTCGCAGCGCAATCAAAAACAGAATCACGCCACCGCCGATGCGCAGTGCGACCTCGCTTAACTGCAGCGCCGCTAAAAAGGGCGCGCCGACCAGCATGAACACCAGCAGCAAGCTAAATGCGATCAGACACTCACGCACCACCACACGGTGCCGACGCTCGGGCGTGACCTGACGCAGTGTGCTTACAAACAGAGGCACATTCCCGAACGGATCAGTTACCAGCAGCAGCAACATAAACGACTGAAAGAAACTTTCGCTCACGATGTTGCGACCTTGTGTCGGTAGTACTGATTGACGCTGCCGGCGCTCAACATGGCATCTTGCCAGCCCCGCACCGAGCGGCCGGCTGGCGCCATGGTGCTGGTTCAGCTTCGGGTAACATTCATCGCGTCATTGTTATCCAAGACATGAACGGGGTGCCTCCTTGAGCTTTCCTGATTACGACCGCTCGCGTCGCAGATTTATCGTCGGTGGTCTCGGCGTCGCCGGGGCCTTGGTGGTCGGTTGGACGTTGCTGCCGCCGCGTCAGCGCCTGCACGCCTCGCTGCCAGTGAGCTGGCCTGATCAAGGCTACGCACTGAACGGATGGATCAGTGTATCGACCGATAACCGCGTCACTGTGATGCTAACCAAGAGCGAGATGGGGCAAGGCGTGATGACCTCATTGGCGATGCTGGTCGCCGAAGAGCTGGATGTGCCGTTAAACTCGGTCAGCATGATGCAGGCGCCGTTGCGCGCGATTTACGGTGATACCTCGATGGCAGCCGATGGCCTGCCGTTTCATCCGGATGATCAGGGTTTGCTCAAGCGCGGCGCACAGTGGCTGTCGCGCAAGCTGATGCGCGAGCTTGGGCTGATGGTGACGGGCGGATCCTCGAGCGTGAAGGACAGTTGGTTACCGATGCGCGAGGCGGGCGCGGCGGCACGTGCGCGGCTAGTGGCAGCAGCGGCGCGCGCCTGGGGTGTGCCGGATGCTGAGTGCATTACAGCGCAAGGACAGGTGTCGCATAGCAGCGGCCGCTCGGCAAGTTATGGCGAGTTAGCGCCGAGTGCGGCGGCGATTGGTGATGTGCCGTTCTCGTTAAAGGCAAGCCAGGACTTTAAGCTGATCGGGACTGCCGCCGCGCGGCTGGATATACCTGCCAAGGTGGATGGCAGCGCGCAGTTCGGGCTGGATATTCGGCTTGAGGGCATGCGCTTTGCGATGGTGTCGATGTGCCCCGTGTTCGGCGGCACACTAAAAAGCGTTGATACCGCCGAGATTGAAAAATTACCCGGGGTCGTGCGCGTGATGACGCTCAACGCCGATAGCTCCGGTGCGCCGCATGCGGTTGCGGTGGTGGCCGAGTCGCGATGGCAGGCCATGCAAGCGGTGGAGCAACTCAAGCCGGTATGGGAGGAGGGCGTTAACGCGCACCTGTCGTCGGAATCAATTGCGTACGCCTTGCTGGAAGCGGTTGATAACGAGAACGCGTTCAGCTACCTCCAGCGCGGTGACATGAAGAACGTGGTGAGCGCCAAGCGCATTACTGCCGATTTCAGCGCGCCTTTGCTGGCGCATGCGGCAATGGAGCCGGTGAATGCGACAGCGCAGTTTGTTAATGGAAGACTAAAGCTTTGGGTGCCAACGCAAACGCCCTCGCTGGCGGTGAAGGTGGCGGCGCGTGTGGCTGGTGTTGATGAAGATGCGATTGACTTGGTGGTGCCCTTGCTGGGCGGTGGATTTGGGCGGCGTCTTGATAATGACATGGTGGCGCAGGTTGTCCACATTGCGCGTGCAATGGAAGGTACGCCGGTACAGTTATTGTGGACGCGTGAACAAGATCTGGCGCATGACTTTTATCGCCCCGCCGCCGTAGCGCGTTTGACGGGTATGTTGTCGGATGAGGGGGAGTTAATCGGGTGGGATACTAAATCGGCGTCAGGCGCGCCGGGTCAGCATCTGCTTTATCGCGCGTTCGGTTTGCCAATGATGGGGCCGGACAAAACAACCGTCGAAGGCTTGTACGATCATTGCTACGAGATTCCGAATCAGTTGGTGTCGCATGTCACCATCGCGTCCGAAGTGCCGCTGGGTACCTGGCGCTCAGTGGGGCACTCGCACAACGCGTTTTTTAAAGAGAGTTTTATTGATGAGCTTGCGCATGCCGCGGGTATTGACCCGGTGCGGTTTCGGCGGCAGATGCTGTACAAGCACCCGCGACATCTCACTGTGTTGGATGCTGCGGTAAAACTTGCTGGTAAACCTGCAGCAGGTAACGCGGTGGGCGTTGCCTTGCACCAGTCATTCGGGACGATTGTGGCGCAAGTGGCCGAGGTGTCGGTTGAGGCTGCGCAGATACGCGTGCATAAAGTGAGCTGTGTGGTCGATTGCTGCGTGGTGGTCAACCCCGAAGGCGTGCGGCAACAAATCGAGTCGGCGATTGCGTTTGGTCTTTCAGCGGCATTGCATGATGAGATCACACTTAGCGATGGGCGGGTGCAGCAATCGAATTTTCATGATTACAAAACACTGCGCATTACCGACATGCCCGAGGTGCAGGTAGAGCTGATCGCCGGGGCTGATGCGCCCGAGGGTGTGGGAGAACCCGGCACGCCACCAATTGCACCTGCAGTTGCCAATGCGGTTTTCAAACTGACGGGCAAGCGGCTGCGCAGTCTTCCACTGCGCTTGGAGGAAACGCCATCATCATAAACGTGCTGTGAGGTGCGCTTTTAGCGCCGTATTCAGCGCACGTAAAGCACCCGCCGGCAAATCACCTTCCGGCAATGCGAGTGCTGCCTCGGGGTGAACTCAGGAACTCAATTGGGCAAGCAGCGAGCGAAGATTACATTCCCGCTGCCACTGCTGACGCTCGGCGCTGCTGTTCGCCTCGCGCTGCAACTCGGATTCATCGCGGCTCAGTTGTGCTTCAAGCAAGCGCGCCACCTGACGTGGCTCGGGCAACATGGTGCCGTAGAACACGACTACATCGCGGTGCTGAATCAGAATGGTCGGAAAGTTCTCAACGTCGAGATCGCCCACCAACTCGGCTTGATCCTCAATGTCTATCCACACAAACTGCTGATCCGGGTGCTCTGCAGCTAGAGCTTCAAACCCCGGCCGGTACTGTTTACAGACATCGCACCATGCGGCGCACAGGCAGGCCACGACCCAGCGGCCTTCATCCAAGGCGCGGGCCAATTGCGGAAATTGTTTGGGTACCAGAAATAGCGACTGCATGATCAGATTCTACCCGATGGCTGCTTGGTAAAATCGCGCCATGCCGCATCCACTCCCCACCATTGCCACGTTGGATACTTCGACTGATTTCGCATCCGTCGCTGTCTTGCACCAAGGCCAGCTCTTCACACAGCAGTCGCGCGGCGCTGCAACGCACTCGGCAACCGTGCTGCCGATGCTGCAGCAGGCCTTGCAGTCGGCGGGTGTTTTGCTCGCTGATTGCGCGTTGTTTGCCTTTGGCTGCGGCCCGGGCTCGTTCACGGGTGTGCGAACCGCGTGCGGCTTGGTGCAAGGGTTGGCGTTTGGTGTGCAAAAAAATGTCGTACCCGTGGTGACCCTGCTCGCGATGGCCGAAGCGGCGCGCAATGCCGGCGCGGGTGATGAGGTGATCGCGGTCATGGATGCACGTATGGGCGAGGTGTACTGGGCGCGCTACCGTTTCGCTGATGGCTGGCAGACCGTCACCGAGCCGACCTTGTCGGATGCATCGCAGGTTGAACTAGATGCGGGTACATCGGTATGCGGCAACGGTGTGCTAGCTTATCCCGAGCCGTTCTCTGCCTTGGCTAACGAGCAGCGTTACCCCGATATCTTGCCGCATGCGGCTGATATCGCTCGCCTGGCAGTTGTTGCGATGGCGAAGGCTGAGTGGGTAGCGCCGCGCGATGCGCAGCCGCTGTATTTGCGTGACAAAGTCGCGCTCACGACCGCCGAGCGTTTGGCCGCCGGCGTTGCCTCATGATGCTGCTGCGCCCTATTTGGAATGGCGCGGCGTATCGCGCTGTTGTGTTCGCTGCATGAGCTCGGTACCGAAGCCGATGCGCTACCAAGGCCAGCTCGCGTTCGCCACCATGCGCGTGCAAGATGTTGAAGACGTGGTTCGCGTCGAGAACGACGCTTACCCGTTTCCTTGGACGCGCGGTAATTTCCTGGATTCTTTGGCTAACCGTTACGCCGCTTGGGTGCTGCGTGAAGCTGATGGTCGCTTGGCAGGGTATTTCTTGCTGATGTTTGCGGTTGATGACGTGCATCTGCTGAACATCACTGTACGGCCCGATTTGCAGGGGCAAGGTATTGGAAGTATTTTGCTGGATAAAGTTAGTGCATTAGCTGAAGCCGCCGGTATTTATCAGATTTTGTTGGAGGTTCGGCCGTCGAATCAACACGCGCTCGCGGTGTACCGGCACGCAGGCTTTGAAATGATTGGTGTTCGAAAAAAATATTACCCTGCTGCGGGTACCACCCGCGAGGATGCGATCGTGATGCGACTAAAGCTTGCGCAGGAGCCAGCGTGAATCTCGACAAAGTGCACAAGCTGCAGCATATGGGACTCGGCCCGGTATGGGTACGCCGGCACGGTGCTACGGCTGGTGTAGCTGCAGATTCAGGTTCAGCTTCAGCTTCAGGTTTGGATACGGCTTCAGCTTCAGTTTCGGCTGTAGATTCAGTCGATAGCCTGCCTTCGGTGGTAGAAGCGGGAATGATTAGCCCATTGAACAACCCGCAAAATAGTGCGCACGCCAACCTGGATTGGGATGCGCTGGAAGACAGTATTCGTACCTGCAGACAATGTGGCTTGTGCCAGGGCAGAAAACATGCCGTGCCCGGTGTCGGCGACCGCGCTGCGCGTTGGTTATTTGTGGGTGAGGGGCCGGGGCGTCAGGAAGATCTTCAGGGCGAGCCATTCGTCGGGCCGGCCGGCAAGCTGCTCGACAATATGCTGCGCGCCTTGGCTTTGTCGCGCGGTCAGGATACCTATATCGCCAACATCGTGAAATGCCGACCTGTGGGGTCCGATGGTAAAGACCGTCCACCATCACCGGACGAGATCGGCGCCTGTATGCCTTACTTGCGCCGACAAATTGCACTGATCCAACCGCAAGTCATCATCGCGTTAGGTAAAACAGCGGCGGTGTCGTTGCTGGGTTTGCCGACAGAAACCGCGCTCGCTGGTCTGCGTGGCGCGCCCCGCGAGTTTGATGGCATTCCTTTAGTGATCACCTATCACCCGGCCTACCTGCTCAGGCAACCCGCGGACAAAGCCAAAACCTGGCGCGATCTCTGTCTCGCGAAAAGCATTATCGGTGCCGTCTGAGCCAATGCGCTCACTGACTACCAACCACCAAGCGCAGTTTCAGCAGCGCTGGGTTGGCTTGCGTAACCCGCATGTACGTTCGCTGGCGTGGTTGCTGGATGCGCCCGATGTGCTCGACGCAATCTCTCCGCGCTGGCAGGGAAAAATTGCAAAACTGCCGACTCATACCGCTGACCATTGCCGTGACTGGCTGCTGCAACTCGATGCTGACGCGGTGGCGTTTGAGGCGTATTTGGATGTGCAACGCTTCACGCGTCTTGGGCGCTACGCCGAGCGTTTGTTGGCTTGGTACTTCAAACATCAAGGCCAACTGGTCGCGCATGGGTTACCGGTGCGCAGCGGGAAAGAAGACACCATAGGCGAGTTTGATTTTCTGCTGAGATTTGATCAAGCCTTGGTGCATTGGGAATTGGCGACCAAGTTTTATCTGCTTGCGGTTGATGATCCTGTATTACAGGCTGTGCAGCAGGCGGATTATTTTGTGGGGCCGAATCTCGCCGACACGCTGGGGCGAAAAATGCGCAAGATTCTTGATCGGCAGCTGGCATTAGGCGAACACCCCGCCGCGCAGGCACTGCTACCGCAACCACTCGCTACGGCACAAGCGCTGGTGAAAGGGTGGTTATTTCACCGGCGCGGCTCGCAGATTGATCTCGCGCATCTTGGAGTCTCCGAACATCACTGCCAAGGATGGTGGTGTACTTTGAATGAGCTTGAAGCGCACCTAGGCTCAGTTGGCGTAGTGCTTCCTCGCACCAGCTGGCTGGCACCAGCACGATTAAGGCTTGATCTGGGCGTTGATGTGAGCGATCTGAAAATACAACTTCATCAGCATTTTGAGCAGGACAACATGCCGCTGATGGTCGCATCGTTACGCCGCGAAGGTGATGAGTGGTTTGAGACCGAACGCGGATTCGTAGTGCCTGATGCCTGGCCGCAGCAGGCAGTCGCAAAAATCAATGGGTGAGTAAGGCAAGGCGGCCCCAAAAACGCGAGCGGCCTTTCGCTACAGGGTTAAGTGCCGAAGTGCTTTTGTTGGCCGATCAGATGCAACGAATCGTACTCCCGTTGATTCGCCGCATGCCGCCGCATCACCAGCCACATGATGCCGGACACGAATGCACCGAACAGCACGATCACGATCGAGATGCTCAGGTTGAGTTTAACCAGCAAGGCGTATAGGCCAAGCATCATCAAGATCGATAAATTTTCACTGAAGTTTTGCACGGCGATGGAGTGTCCGGCGCTCATCAGCACATGGCCGCGATGCTGAAGCAAGGCATTCATGGGAACCACAAAATAGCCCGACAACGCACCGATCAGCACCAGCAGCGGATAGGCCAGCGTGACGGAGTCGACCGTCACCATGATGCAAACGATGATGCCCATCGCAAAACCAACGGGCATCACGGTTAATGATTTTTTCAGCGAGATATGGCGTGCTGCGGCCATCGCCCCAAAAGCCACACCAAACGCCACTACACCTTGCAGCACAGCGGCTTGCGCCAGCGGCATGTTGAGCGCTTTTTCTGCCCACTTCAGCACGATGAACTGCAGCGTGGCACCGGCACCCCAAAACAGCGATGTCACTGCCAACGATATCTGACCAAGACGGTCGCGCCACAGCGAGACGAAGCAATGCGAAAAATCCAGTACCAAGCGCCATGGGCCGTGCTCTTGACGCGGGTAATGAGTGACCGTGAGCGGAATTTTCAGGTTGAACAGGGCGGCGAGTAAGTACGACAGCATGACGACGGCCAGCGCAACTTCCAGTGTGATGCCTAGCTCGAGTGATTGAAATGGCAGCAGCTCAGTCATCAGGCTGGCGAATTTGGCGCTGACCAACGCGCCACCGAGTACGGTACCAAAAATGATCGAGAGCACGGTCAGGCCTTCGATCCAGCCGTTCGCCATCACTAGTTTTTCAGGGGGCAGTAACTCGGTCAGAATGCCGTACTTGGCGGGTGAGTAAGCCGCTGCACCGAAACCCACCACGGCATACGCCAGCAGGGGATGCACGCTGAAGAACATCATCAGGCAACCGGTAATCTTGACCAGGTTGGTGATGAACATCACCTTGCCTTTGGGGTAGGCGTCGGCAAATGCGCCAACGAACGGTGCCAGCACAACATACGACAGCACGAAGAATAATTTGAGCATCGGCGTCATCCACTCTGGCGAGTGCGCCGATACCAGAATCGAGATCGCTACGATCAGCAATGCATTATCGGCGAGCGACGAGAAAAACTGCGCCGCCATGATGGTGTAGAAGCCGCGATTCATGCAGCGGATGTATTGCTGTAAATCATGCGGCTTGCTTTATACCATGAAATCCGAGGGTATCCGGCGGGTCTTGTTGAGTTGCCATCTTGTCCGGATGACGGTGCTGCATAGCGCCAGGGCGAACAGCAGCGGTTGTAATTGGCAGGTTCTGAATGATCGGGCTCCGGTAAAATATGACGTTGAGTTTCGCACGCCAGTCACCTAGACGATGCCTCGCCCTCTTGTTGCCACCACTGATGTTAGCGCCATGCGGTCCAACCTTGCCGTGGCGCAGGCCATGATGCCGGGTGCGCGGGTGTGGGCGGTCGTGAAGGCGGATGCGTATGGTCACGGATTGGTGAATGCCTTCAACGCATTCACACACGCTGATGGGTTGTCATTGGTTGAGTTGGATAGAGCAATTGGTTTGCGCGAGCTGGGCTGGCAAAAACCGCTGATGATGATGGAGGGACTGTTCAGCGTTGATGAGTTGCCCATTTTTCAGCAGCACCAATTGCAACCTGTCGTTCATTACCAGGCGCAGCTGGAGTTGCTGCAGCATGCTTCCGGCGAGCCGCTACATGTTCATCTTAAAGTCAATAGTGGCATGAACCGCTTGGGATTTGCCCCCGAGCAGGTGCAGGTCGCGTATCAACGTCTGCGATCCATGCCAGCGGTATCCGGCATCTCGCTGCTAACGCATTTTGCGAATGCAGAAAATCCGTCTGCTGTGCTCACGCCGCAGCGACAGCTGCAACGCTTTCATGAATGTACGCAAGGCATTAACGCTGAGTTGAGTTTATCGAATTCTGCTGCGGTATTGCTGCAACCGCAGATCGCCTGCGACTGGATAAGGCCGGGTGTGATGCTGTACGGCGGCAGCCCGGGTGGACATACGGCGCACGACTTCGGACTGATGCCCGCGATGACATTGACGAGTGAGCTGATCTCGGTGCAGCAACTACACGCCGGTGACAGTGTCGGTTACGGCAGCTTGTTCACAGCGGATCAGCCTATGCGTATCGGTATTGTGGCGTGCGGCTACGCCGATGGTTATCCGCGTCACGCACCGACCGGCACCCCGGTTCTGGTGGATGGCGTGCGCACCCGCGTGCTGGGACGTGTCTCGATGGATATGTTGAGCGTTGATCTCACACCGCTGCCGGCGGCAACCATCGGCAGCAAGGTGACGCTGTGGGGTGATGGTCTGCCGATTGACGAGGTGGCGTCGGCAGCGGGCACGATCAGCTACGAGCTGATGTGCGCTACAGCACCGCGCGTACGACGAGAAACACGCGGAGCATAAGCAGCATGGCGAAATCAAAAACCAACTACACCTGCACGGAATGTGGTGGTGTCAGTAATAAATGGGCGGGGCAGTGTCCGGTGTGCGCCAAGTGGAATACGCTGGTGGAGACGGTGGTTGATGTCGGCGCAAACCGCTTCTCTTCACAGCCGCAGGGTTTGGTGCAAGGTGCGCCGGTACAAAAATTATCGGATATTGCCGCTGCTGATGTGCCGCGTGTACCAACGGGTATTGAAGAATTCGATCGTGTGTTAGGCGGTGGCCTGGTCGCCGGTGGTGTGGTGCTGATTGGTGGTGACCCCGGTATCGGTAAATCCACGCTGCTGCTTCAGGCGCTGGCCAACCTCTCTAAAACCAGCAAGGCCTTGTATGTGAGCGGTGAAGAGTCTGGTGCACAAGTCGGCCTGCGTGCTCGTCGTCTGGTGATTGATGCCAATGATTTGCACTTGCAGGCCGAGATTCAGCTCGAAAAAATTCTTAACACGCTGGCAGATCAGCGACCGCAAGTCGCGGTAATTGATTCGATACAAACGCTGTACTCTGATGCGCTGACCTCGGCGCCGGGGTCGGTGGCGCAAGTGCGTGAGTGTGCTGCGCAGTTAACCCGTGTCGCCAAGCAGTCAGACATCACTATTATTTTGGTGGGCCATGTCACGAAAGAGGGTGCACTGGCCGGGCCGCGTGTGCTTGAGCATATCGTGGACACGGTGCTTTACTTCGAAGGCGATACCCATTCCAGTTTCAGATTGGTGCGTGCGTTCAAGAACCGCTTTGGTGCGGTGAATGAGTTGGGTGTGTTTGCCATGACCGAAAAAGGGCTGAAGGGAGTTTCTAATCCTTCGGCTTTGTTTTTGTCGCAGCATGATGCGCAGGTGCCAGGCTCCTGTGTGATGGTGACGCAAGAGGGCACGCGTCCGCTACTGGTTGAGGTGCAAGCCTTGGTGGATGCTTCGCATGTGCCGAATGCGCGTCGCTTGTCGGTGGGTTTGGAGCAGAACCGTTTAGCGATGCTGCTGGCGGTGTTGCATCGTCATGCCGGTGTGGCGGCCTATGATCAGGATGTGTTCATCAACGCGGTGGGTGGCGTAAAAATCAGTGAGCCTGCGGCCGACTTGGCGGTGCTGTTGGCGATACAGTCGTCGATGCGAAACAAGCCGCTGCCTCGGGGTTTGGTGGCATTTGGTGAGGTGGGCTTGGCGGGTGAAATCCGTCCTGCGCCACGCGGGCAAGAGCGGTTACGCGAAGCCGCAAAACTCGGCTTTTCGGTTGCGCTAGTGCCCAAATCCAACCTGCCGCGTCAGAAGATTGAAGGCTTGCAGGTGATAGGCGTTGAGCGGATTGATGAGGCGATGACGAAAGTGCGAGAGCTTAGCTAGCCATCATCAAAATGACGTTGTCTTTCCCAAGATTCCGGCGGCCGCCTTCACCCCGCTTCTGACAGCCCCCTCAATGGTCGCCGGATAATCACTCTCGGTGTAATCACCGGCCAGCCAACAACCGCTGTGCGTTGTGGCATTTGCCGGCCGCTGCAGATCGGGCACGCAGGCGAAGGTGGCGCGTTTTTCAGTGATCGCTTTACTCCACACCGGTGTCGCCAGCTCAGGCATGTGCAGATCATGCGCTAGTTGTTGCGCAACAGCGACCTCAAGTGACTGCGCGGGTGTCTCTTGAGTTTGTTGTGCAGCAGTGGATACGAGCCCAGCGACTTCCTGTGTTTTTACGGCATGCTCAGTAGCCATTCCGGACGCGCTAATCACCACGGCCAGCAAGCCGGCTTGTGCGGTATTCAGCTGACCGCGATCGAACACGAATTGGCCCCAGCGCTGCAGCTCGGGTTCATCAATCAATGCCAGCATCGGTGCAGGTAAGCGCACAGTTGCGGCGTATTGCAAGCAGCAGGTGGTGATGGCTTCATAGTCAAAGTTGAGTTGGTTCGCGAGCGCGTCATCAATCCCACCCAGCAGTGACTGCGCATGTGTTGCGGCGGTTGCGATGACCACATGCTGGAAGTGATCTGAACGCTGCTCGCTACTGACCGTCCAGCCGCCGTCCTGCGCATGAATGGTGTTCACGCGATTACCCATCATCACCTTGCCGCCTTTCGTTTGTAGCCATGCCAGCGCGGCATCGGGGAATAGCGCGCTTAAGTCGGTGCGTGGCAGCAGCATGTCGGAGGCAGCGCGGTGGGCACCTAAGCTGTCGCGCAGCACGGCAAGGAAGACCTTGGCGGAGGCGCGCTCGGGTGGTGTGTTGAGCGCCGCGATGCACAGCGGGCGCCACAGTAGTTTCGTCAGACGATCGGTTTGATCAAAACGCGCCAATAGCTCAGTCACCGTGCAATCGATATTCAGCTGCCAGCCCATCCAGCGCGCTGCGCTGGAAAAACGCGCAAGGGATAACTTATCAGCCAGCGTCAAACCCTTCGCGCGTAGCACGCCAAACAGTAGATGCAGCGGCGCCGGCAATCGCGGCGCGAGCATGCTCATACCGTCTTCGCCATGCGGATAACGCATGTGCAGCGGTATCCGCATCAGCAGTTGTGCGGGGTTCAACCCCACGTGCTGCATCAGTCGTAATGATTCACGGTAGGCGCCCAGCAAAATATGCTGGCCGTTATCGAGGGACTGGCCCTGATACGCGATGCGGCGCGCGCGTCCGCCGGCAGTACGCGCAGCCTCGTACACAGTGACATCCGCGCCGGCACGCGTGAGTTCGACCGCAGCGGCGCAGCCAGCCCAGCCGGCGCCGATGACTGCGACGGTGGTGGATCGCATCTCAGCCGCGGACCCAGGTTTTCCAGGCGAGCCAGAGTTTGCGTATGGGCGTGAGCGAGATACGGTGCTGCAGCACACGGAATCCGTCGCGTTCGACTTCATGTAAAACTGCGCGATAGATGGCGGCCATGATCAGCCCGGCACGCTGAGCGCGTCGGTCTTGCGCGGGCAGCAAGGCGAAGGCTTCGTCGTAATAGCGTTGCGCACGCTCGGCCTGAAAACGCATCAAGCGTTCAAAGCGATCGCTGTGTTTGGCATTGAGGATGTCTGCAGCGGGTACCTCGAACTGCTGTAACTCGGAAATGGGCAGATAAATACGATCACGACGTGCGTCTTCACCAACATCGCGAATGATATTGGTGAGCTGAAACGCCAGCCCGAGTTTTTCTGCGTACTGCAGCGTGCGCTGGTCGGTGATACCGAAGATGCGCGCAGACAGTAATCCCACTACGCTGGCCACATGCCAGCAGTAATGCTCCAGAGCTTTAAAGTCCAGATACCTTGTCTGGCTGAGATCCATCTCCATGCCATCGATGATTACCAGCAGCTGATCAATCGGCAACGCGAATGTTTTTACATGCGGTTGTAGCGCGCGCGTAACCGGATGACTGGGTTGGTCTTGCGCCATGCGCGCGATCTCGCTGCGCCACCAGCCGAGCGAGGTACGCGCGACTTGCGGATCGCTGCTTTCATCGACCACGTCATCAACTTCGCGGCAGAACGCATAGAGCGCAGTAATCGCCTGCCGCCGCTCGGGCGGCAGAAACAGAAAGCTGTAATAAAAGCTTGAGCCGCTTTGCGCTGCTTTTTGTTGGCAATACTCTTCAGGCGTCATGACAAATTTTTTGCGTTACTGGGGCGCAGCGCACCGAATGCTAAACGACAAAGCGTAACGCGCGCCAGCCCAGCAACAGCCAGTCGTGCTTGTTGAGGGTGGGGCGGTGCCGAAACACATCGAACCCGACAGCCTCTATTTTTTCCAGAATGCGCAGGCCACCAAGTACGATCAAGCGCAATTCCCAGCCAAACCGCCCCGGCATGTCGCGCGCGAGTGGCGCGCCTGAGCGCATCAATTGGCGCGCGCGCTCAACTTCAAATGCCATCAGTGCACGCCAGCGCGCATCTGCTTCGGCGTGTGCAATTTGCTGCTCACTCACACCAAAGCGATCCAGATCTTCCTGCGGCAGGTAGACCCGGCCTTTGGTCCAGTCGATCGCTACATCCTGCAAAAAATTAATGATCTGCAGCGCGCTGCAGATCGCATCGCTGCGTTGCAAGTGCGGCGGCTGATCTTGCCTGAACAAGCCGAGCATGATGCGCCCGACCGGATTGGCCGAGCGTGCGCAGTAGTCGAGCAGCCGCTCATAGGTGGGGTAGCGCGTTTGCACCACGTCCTGGCTGAACGCCGACAGCAGATCATGCAGCGGCTGAGTGGTCAGTTCGTGTTGCCGCAGGGTGTCGGCGAGTTGCTGAAACAGCTCGGTGTGCGGCGGTTGGTGCGCATCGATTCGGTCCAGCTCGGCGCTGTACGCGCGCAGCGACGCAAGCCGAGCCTCGGGTGCGGCGTTGCCTTCATCGGCCAAATCATCCGCGCTGCGGGCAAAGGCATAAATCACCCGGACCGGTGCGCGCAGATGGGCGGGCAGCAGCGGCGAGGCGACCGGGAAATTTTCGTAGTGCTGATTCAGCATGCTGGCTCGTATAATTATTAACTCTTAAGTCAGTTAGACTCCGGCAGCCATTCCCCGAGCCGCGGCGATAGTAAAGGAATTCCAAGGTGCCCACTCTCTCCCGTCCTCGCCAGTTGCGCGCCATTGTCGGCCTGTCTTCGCTACTGCTTGCTCTCATCGGCCTCGCCGGCTGCTCGAAAAAAGTCGAGCAAAGCGAAGATATCCGCCCCGTCCGCACCCTCACGCTGGCGCCGGGCAGCACCGAGGCGTCGATGGAGCTATCGGGTGAGGTAGTGCCGCGCTATGAATCACGCTTGGGGTTTCGCGTTGGTGGCAAGATCATCGTGCGCAAGGTGGAAGTGGGTTCCGTGGTGAAGCGCGGCCAGGTGCTGATGCAGCTGGATGCGACCGACCTTCAGCTGTCGCAGGCACAAGCCAAAGCCGCTTTCAGTGGCGCCGATAGCCAGCTCGCTTTGGCTAAAGCGGATCTAGAGCGCTACCGCGAGCTGCGCGCGAAAAATTTCGTCAGCCAGGCAGTGCTTGACGCCAAAGAGGCCAGCTACAAGGCTGCACAGTCGGCGCATGATCAGGCCAGTGCCGGGCTAAAGGTACAAGCCAATCAAAGCAGCTACACCACGCTGGTGGCGGATGCCGAAGGGGTTGTGACCGCGCTGGATGCCGAGGTGGGGCAGGTGGTGGCGCCCGGTTCACCCGTGGTCAGGCTGGCGCGCACCGGCGCGATCGAGGTGAAGGTCAGCATTCCGGAAGACCGGGTCGAGGCGATTCGTCAGGCCAAGTCGGTGACGGTGCGTACCTGGGCGCAACGAGACAACGCCGTGCCCGGGGTGGTGCGCGAGATTGCGCCGGCAACCGACCCCGCAACCCGCACCTTTTCTGCGCGCGTGGCGCTGAGCAAAGCGACCGCGGATATCCGTCTGGGGATGACGGCAACCGTCAGCTTCAGCGCGCCGCTACCGCCGGGTATTCGGGTGCCGCTGACTGCCTTGCTGAATGACCAAGGCAAGACCTCGGTTTGGGTGGTTGAGAAGGGCAAGGTGAAGCTGGTGCCGATCGAAGTCGCCGGGCCGCAGGGCAATGAGATTTTGGTGGGCTCGGGCCTCGATGCCGGTCAGGAGGTGGTGATCGCTGGCGTTCATTTGCTACGGGAAGGGCAGAAGGTCAGCATTCTGGGGCGGCCGGCTGTGGCTGCCGGGGCGCCGCAATGAGAGAGCGTCTCAACCTCTCGCGCTGGGCGCTGGAGCATATTCCGTTTATCCGCTATCTGATGGTGGTGCTGCTGCTCGGCGGCATCATGAGCTACGAAAAACTGGGGCAGGATGAATACCCGCCGTTTACGTTTCGCGCCATGGTGCTGCGGGCGTACTGGCCGGGTGCGAGCTCGGTGCAGATGGCTGCGGAAGTCACCGAGAAGCTGGAAAAAACGCTGCAAGAGACGCCGTACGTCGACAAGATTCGCAGCTACTCCAAGCCCGGCGAGACACTGATCATTCTCGAGTTACGTGAATCAACCCCGCCGAAAGACGTGCAAGGGGTGTGGTACCAGGTAGGCAAAAAAATTGGTGATATGCGCTACACCTTGCCCGGCGGTGTGCAAGGCCCGTTTTTCAATGATGAGTTCGGCGATACCTTCGGCTCTATTTTCGCGCTGTCTGGCGATGGTTTTACGATAGCCGAAGTGAAGCAGTATGCCGATTTCGTTCCTCAGCAGCTGCTAGCCGTTAAAACCGTTTCAAAGGTTGAGTTGTACGGCGTGCAGGATGAAAAAATCTTCATCGAGTTTTCCAGTAAAAAGTTTGCGCAACTGGGTGTGCCGTTTGATTTGATTGTGCAGCAGATTAATGCGCAGAACGCGATACAGGGCAGCGGTGTGCTGGTGACGCCCACCGATTACCTGCAGGTGCGTGTCTCGGGTCAGGTGCGGTCGACGCAAGACATTGAAGATATCCCCTTGCGCGTGAACGGCAATACCTTCCGCCTGGGCGACTTTGCGACGGTCACACGTGCCACCATGGACCCGCCGCGCGACAAGATGCGTTTCAATGGCAAGGAAGTGATCGGCCTTGGCGTATCAATGGAAAAGGGTGGCGACATTATTGAGTTGGGTCGCTCGCTGGACGCTAAAGCGCAGCAGATTCAAGCCAAACTACCGGTCGGCATTACGCTGGAGCGCGTGGCCGATCAGCCGCGCGCAGTCAGTCAGTCGGTGAATGAGTTTTTGAAAGTATTGGCCGAGGCGGTGCTGATTGTGTTGGCGGTGAGCTTTATCTCGCTGGGCCTGCATACCAAACCCTGGCGTATCGATATTTACCCCGGGCTGGTGGTGGCGCTGACCATACCGCTAGTGCTGGCGGCCACCTTTTTAACGATGCGGATCTTCGGTATTGATCTGCACAAGATTTCGCTGGGCGCGCTGATTATTGCGCTGGGTTTGCTGGTGGACGACGCCATTATTGCGGTCGAGATGATGGTGCGAAAAATGGAGGAGGGTTTGTCGCGTTTTGATGCCGCGACGTTTGCGTATACCTCCACCGCGATGCCCATGCTCACCGGCACCTTGATTACCGCCGCCGGCTTTTTACCGATTGGTTTTGCGAAATCCACGGCGGGTGAGTACACCTTCTCCATGTTTTCGGTGAACGTGATTGCGCTGCTGATTTCGTGGCTGGTGGCGGTGCTGTTCACGCCCTACTTAGGTTATGTGCTGCTAAAGGTGAAGCCGGCCGTGAATGCAGATGGCCATCACGAGCTGTTCGACACCCCGTTTTATAACAAGCTGAAAGCCGTGGTGAACTGGTGTGTGGAGTGGCGCAAGACGACCATCGCACTCACACTCGCTGAATTTTTCTGGGCCTGGTGGGTTTTCGCTTTATCGAGTTGCAGTTTTTTCCGGACTCCAGCCGGCCGGAGTTGATGGTGGAGTTGTGGTTACCGGAAGGCTCTTCGTATGCGGCGACCGAAGCGCAAGCAAAAAAGTTTGAGCAGTTTGTCAGCAAGCAGCCGGGGGTTGAAAGTGTGACTGCGTCTGTCGGCACCGGTAGCCCGCGTTTTTATTTGCCGCTGGATCAGATCTTCCCACAGTCGAATGTGGTGCAAATCGTGCTGCTGCCGGTTGATAAAAAAACCCGCGATGCCTTGCGCTTGAAAATCATCGAGGCGTTCAAAACCGATTTCCCTGAAGTGCGTGGCCGCGTGAAGTTGCTACCAAACGGGCCGCCAGTGCCGTATCCGGTGCAGTTCAAGGTGGCCGGGCCGGAAATGGCGACCGTTCGCCAGCTGGCCGATCAGGTCAAGGCGGTAATGCGCAAGAACCCGAATGCCGTTGGCGTCAACGATAACTGGAATGAGTCAGTCAAGGTACTGCGTATTGATGTCGACCAGGCCAAACTGCGCGCGTTGGGTCTGACCTCGCAAGCACTGATGCAGGCAGCGAATACGATTTTGTCGGGCACCACGATCGGGCAATTCAGAGAAAACGATAAGCTGATCGACATCGTGATTCGGCAACCGGTCGATGAGCGCTCGACGATCTCTGCACTCAGCAATGTCAGCATTCCTACCGGTACGGGCCGCGCCGTGCCACTGTCTCAGCTGGCCACGCCGCGCTTTGTGTGGGAGCCGGGTGTGGTGTGGCGCGAGGGCCGCGACTGGTCGATCACGGTGCAGTCGGATGTGATTGACGGTATCCAAGGGCCGACGGTGTCGGCGCAAATTGATCCTTTGCTTGAACCGATACGCGCCACGCTACCGGCGGGCTACTCGGTCAAGCTGGCCGGTGCGATTGCCGATAGCGGCAAGGCGCAGCAAGCGATTGCGGCCAATGTGCCCTTGGTGATTTTTATTGTTTTCACCTTGCTGATGCTGCAGCTCCAAAGCTTCTCGCGCTCGCTGCTGGTGTTTCTGACCGGGCCGCTGGGTGTGGCGGGCGCGGCGATGGCGCTGTTAATTTTGCAGCGGCCGTTTGGCTTTGTCGCGCAGCTGGGGGTGATTGCCTTGTTCGGCATGATCATTCGTAATTCGGTGATTCTGATCGACCAGATCGAGCAGGATATTGCTTCCGGTATTCCTGCCTGGGACGCGATTGTGGGGTCGGCCGTGCGGCGTTTCCGGCCGATTTCCCTCACCGCCGCGACGGCGGTGCTGGCCATGATTCCGCTGTCGAGTTCGGTGTTCTGGGGGCCGATGGCGGTAGCGATCATGGGCGGTTTGGTGGTGGCGACCTTGCTGACCATGCCATTTCTGCCGGCGCTGTACGCCGCATGGTTCAGAGTGAGGCGGATTTAAAGTAAAATCTAGGGCTGAAGTCAAACAGCCACTACCATGGCGACGCAGGGCGACCGCTTTGACGCAGTCGCCCTTTGCATTTCTTAAAACGAACCGGCAGGCTGACAAGCCCCGATTCGTTGCCGCGAGGATGGCGAAATTGGTAGACGCACCAGGTTTAGGTCCTGACGCCAGCAATGGTGTGGGGGTTCGAGTCCCCCTCCTCGCACCAGACAACTTGTTTATTCTTTTTGGACGATGCACATGGCAACTGCTGTTGAAACCCTGGAAAAACTCGAGCGCCGCATTACGCTGACCGTGCCGCTGGCCGAGGTCAATCAAGAAGTCGAGAAGCGCCTCAAGGTGCGCGCGCGTAGCGCAAAGTTTCCTGGCTTTCGGCCGGGCAAGGCACCGCTAAAGATGGTGGCGGCACAGTTCGGTGCCATGGTCGAGAGCGAGGTGCTGAACGATAAAGTCGGCCGTGCTTTTGGTGATGTCACAGCGGAGAATAACTTGCGCGTGGCCGGATTTCCGCGCATCGAGCCGAAAGGCGATGAGCAGGTTGACGGTGCACTCGTGTTTCAGGCGACCTTTGAGGTTTACCCTGAGGTGAAGCTGGGCGACTTGTCCGGCATTGAAGTCGAGAAAAGTACCGCCTTGGTCAGCGATGCCGAGATTGATAAAACAATCGATATCTTGCGTCGCCAACGCGTGCACTATCACACCAAAGGCGAAGCCGGTGACCACGGCGACGGCGGCCCTGATGCGTCCGCACAAAACGGTGACCGCGTCACGATTGACTTCGTGGGCAGGATTGATGGCGTTGAGTTCAGCGGTGGCAAGGGCGAGAACTTTCCGTTCTTGCTGGGCGAAGGCCAGATGCTGAAAGAATTCGAAGACGCCGTGGTTGGTTTGAAGCAGGGTGAGTCCAAGACCTTCCCGCTCACCTTCCCGGAGGATTACCACGGCAAAGAAGTCGCTGGTAAAACGGCGGAATTCACCATCACGCTAAAGAAAGTCGAGTGGGCGCGCATGCCCGATGTTGATGGGCATTTTGCCGAGAGCCTGGGCGTAGCCGGCGGTGACTTGCAAAAAATGCGCGATGATATTCGCGCCAACCTTGAGCGCGAGGTGGGTAGCCGGGTCAAGGCTAAAACCAAGAATAGCGTGCTTGATGCGCTGGCGAAAGTGGTCGAGCTTGACGTGCCCAAAGCACTGATCGAGCAAGACGCCGAGCGCTTGGCCGAGTTCATGCGGCAAGACATGCGTCAGCGCGGTATGCAGGTGCAGGATCTTCCGATCTCACCCGAGATGTTCAATGAGCAGGCGGATCGCCGCGTGCGGATTGGCCTGATCATGTCGGAACTGGTAAAGGCCAACGCGCTGCAGGCCACTGGCGAACAAGTGCGTGCGTGGATCGACGACTTCGCCAAAGCCTACGAGAACCCTGATCAGGTGGTGAAGCACTACTTGAGCGATCGTAACCGTCTGGCCGATGTCGAAGCCATGGTGGTTGAAGAGAATGTCGTTAACTACGTGCTGTCGAAGGCCAAGGTCACCGAGAAACAGGTCGCGTTCGACGAACTGATGAACGGCTGATCGAACAACTTCTCACTACAGGAACCACCATGACAGATTTTCATCGCAAGTCCGCCCTCGACACAGACATGCTCGGCATGGTGCCGATGGTGATCGAGCAGAGCGGCCGCGGCGAGCGTGCCTATGACATTTACTCGCGCTTGTTGAAAGAGCGAGTGATCTTTTTGGTGGGGCCGGTCAATGATCACACTGCCAACCTGGTAGTGGCTCAGATGCTTTTTCTGGAGAGCGAGAACCCGGACAAAGACATCTCTTTGTACATCAATTCGCCCGGTGGCTCGGTGTCGGCGGGTTTAGCCATTTACGACACCATGCAGTTCATCAAGCCCGATGTGTCCACGCTGTGCACCGGTTTGGCGGCCTCGATGGGCGCTTTCCTACTATCAGCCGGCGCCAAAGATAAGCGCTTCTCACTGCCTAACTCGCGCATCATGATCCACCAGCCGCTGGGCGGCGCTTCCGGTCAGGCGGCGGATATCGAAATTCAGGCGCGGGAGATTCTGTACTTGCGTGAGCGCTTGAACGCCATCCTGGCCGAGAAGACCGGCCAGAGCATCGACCAGATCGCCAAAGACACCGACCGCGACAACTTCATGTCGGCTGAGCAGGCGGTGGAGTACGGCATGATCGACAAGGTGCTGACCCACCGCAGCTGATCCCTGCTGAGGCTCGATGCGGCAATATTGCCAATCTAGCAAGCCTAAGTTTGAAGTAGGTTACCCCTCATCAGGGTGACGGATTTCGCTTTCACAGGTAAGATCGCTGCATATTCACGGTTTTAGACAGCCATGTCCGAGAAGAAGTCATCCAGCGGCGAGAAGTTGCTCTATTGCTCATTTTGTGGCAAGAGCCAGCACGAGGTCAAAAAGCTGATCGCCGGCCCGTCGGTGTTCATTTGCGATGAGTGCATCGATCTTTGCAATGACATCATCCGTGATGAAGCATCAGCGGTTGAGACCGTCACACCGAAATCCGACCTGCCCACGCCGCAAGAGATTTGCGATTTGCTTGGCCAATATGTCATTGGCCAAGACCCCGCGAAGCGTACCTTGTCGGTAGCGGTTTACAACCACTACAAGCGACTGCGTCATCTGGGAAAAAAAGATGAAGTTGAACTCGCCAAGAGCAACATCCTGCTAATTGGCCCGACAGGTTCGGGCAAGACACTGCTGGCGCAAACGCTGGCACGCATGCTGAATGTGCCTTTCGTGATTGCTGACGCCACCACACTGACTGAAGCAGGTTATGTGGGTGAAGACGTCGAAAACATCATTCAGAAGCTGCTGCAAAACTGCAACTACGAAGTTGAAAAAGCGCAAAAGGGCATTGTCTACATTGATGAGATCGACAAGATCTCGCGCAAGTCAGACAACCCATCCATCACGCGCGATGTGTCGGGCGAAGGTGTGCAGCAAGCGCTGCTCAAACTGATTGAAGGCACCATGGCCTCGGTGCCACCGCAGGGCGGTCGTAAGCACCCGAACCAGGATTTCGTGCAGATCGATACCACCAATATTTTGTTTATCTGCGGCGGTGCGTTTGATGGTCTGGCAAAAATTATTTCCGATCGCTCAGAGAAAAGCGGTATCGGCTTCTCTGCGACGGTGAAGAGCAAGAGCGGCAGCGCAGATAGCCAAAAGATGCAGGACGTTGAGCCGGAAGATTTGATCAAGTTTGGCTTGATTCCCGAGTTGGTGGGCCGTTTGCCCGTCGTAGCAACGCTGGCAGAATTGACCGAGGACGCCCTCATTCAAATTCTGGTTGAGCCCAAGAACGCGCTGATCAAGCAGTACACCAAGCTGCTCGAGATGGAAGGCGCCGAGCTGGAGGTTCGCCCGGGCGCCCTGCATGCGATTGCCAAAAAAGCGCTGGCACGCAAAACCGGTGCGCGCGGTCTGCGTTCGATTGTCGAGCACTCTCTCATGGATGTGATGTTCGAGCTACCCAGCGAGCAGAATGTGGCCAAGGTCGTGATCGACGAGAACACCATCAGCAATGGCGCCAAGCCGCTATTGATCTATCACGAACAGCCCAAAGTCTCGGGTGCCAAGTAGTCTTGTAAAGCTTGGCATTTAGGGCAAAAACCGCTGACAAACGCGCAATTTCTTGCTGAATCACAGCGATTTGGCGACGATTTCTGAACAAACGCAGTACAATCAACTCCAATCGCAAGGGCTTCCACTGAAAAGCCACCGGGAAGGCTGTCTCGAGTGGCTTTTTTCGTTCTTTTTGCCCTGAAAGGCGTCATGAAATGCCTATTTCGGCCGATTCTCCATCAAGAATAGGGATATCAGCCGGTTTTTAGACGCCCGAAGGTAGCATGTGGACTCCGTCTCAAGCCGAGACCCTTGTCGTTGCGTGCAGGGCTTGCTTTTGCAAGTTTGGCGCCAACATGCAGCAAAGTAATCACTCAAAGGCGCGCCATGACGAACACCGATCCCTCCAACGAACCTACCCAGCTACCATTGCTCCCGCTGCGGGACGTGGTGGTCTTTCCGCATATGGTGATCCCCTTGTTCGTGGGTCGACCCAAGTCGATCAAGGCGCTCGAGGCGGCGATGGAGCAGGGCAAGAGCATCATGCTCGCAGCGCAGAAGGCGGCCACCAAGGATGAGCCCTCGGCAGATGATATTTACGAGATCGGCTGCATCGCGAATATCTTGCAAATGCTGAAACTGCCGGACGGTACCGTCAAGGTACTGGTCGAGGGTGCGCAGCGTGCGCGGATTCACCATATTAGCGAGACCGAGACCCACTTTGTGGCTGAGTTGTCGCCGGTGGAATCCGAGGCGGGTGACGATGCTGAAGTTGAAGCGATGCGCCGTGCGATTGTTCAGCAGTTCGATCAGTATGTGAAGCTGAACAAGAAAATCCCGCCCGAGATTCTGACCTCGCTGGCGGGTATTGATGATGCCGGTCGTTTGGCCGACACCATCGCCGCACATCTTCCGCTCAAGCTCGAGCAGAAGCAAAAGATTCTGGAAATTTTCAATGTCGCCAAGCGGCACGAGCATTTGCTCGGCCAGCTCGAGGCTGAGCTGGATATTCTGCAAGTCGAAAAACGCATCCGTGGTCGTGTCAAGCGGCAAATGGAGAAGTCGCAGCGCGAGTACTACCTGAACGAGCAGGTTAAGGCGATCCAGAAAGAGCTCGGCGAGGGCGAAGAGGGCGCCGATCTGGAAGAGCTCGACAAGAAAATTATCGCCGCCAAGATGCCCAAAGAGGCGCGCGAAAAAGCACAAAACGAGTTGAAAAAACTGAAGCTGATGTCGCCGATGTCAGCCGAAGCTACCGTGGTTCGTAATTACATCGACATACTGATCGGTCTGCCGTGGCGCAAGAAGTCGAAGGTCAATAACGACCTCGCGCACGCTGAGAAAGTGCTGGAAGACGATCACTATGGTCTCGACAAGATCAAGGAACGTATTCTTGAGTATCTCGCGGTTCAGCAGCGTGTTGAGAAAGTTAAAGCGCCGATTCTGTGCTTTGTCGGTCCACCTGGCGTGGGTAAGACCTCGTTGGGCCAGTCGATCGCTCGTGCGACTAATCGTAAGTTTGTGCGGATGGCGCTGGGTGGTGTGCGCGACGAGGCCGAGATTCGTGGTCATCGCCGTACCTACATCGGCTCTATGCCGGGCAAGATTTTGCAGAGCCTGACCAAATCGGGTGTGCGTAACCCCTTGTTCTTGCTCGATGAAATCGACAAGCTCGGGCATGACTTCCGCGGTGATCCTTCGTCCGCCTTGCTGGAGGTGCTCGACCCCGAGCAGAACCATACTTTCAGCGATCACTATGTTGAGGTCGACTTTGATTTATCGGATGTCATGTTCGTTGCGACGTCCAATAGCTTCAATATCCCGCCTGCGCTGCTTGATCGTATGGAGGTGATTCGTCTGTCGGGTTACACCGAGGACGAGAAGCTGAATATTGCGAATCGTTACCTGCTGCCGAAACAAGTCAAGAATAATGGCTTGAAAGAAAACGAGATCGCGATCGGTGAATCAGCCATCCGCGACATCATTCGTTACTACACGCGCGAAGCCGGTGTGCGTTCGCTGGATCGTGAGATCTCGAAAATTTGCCGCAAGGTCGTGAAGATGTTGCTGCTGAAAGGTGGCGAAAAGAAAATCACGGTGACAGGCCGTAACCTGGATAAATTCCTGGGTGTGCGTCGCTACGATTTCGGCGTTGCAGAGAGAGAGAACCAGATCGGTCAGGTGGTTGGTTTGGCGTGGACCGAGGTGGGCGGTGACTTGCTGACGATTGAATCAATGACCATGCCGGGCAAAGGCAACACGATTCGGACCGGTACGCTGGGCGATGTGATGAAAGAATCGATCGAAGCGGCGCGTACTGTGGTACGTAGCAGAGCGCGCGTGCTAGGCATACCGAATGACGTGTTCGACAAAACCG
This sequence comes from Betaproteobacteria bacterium, assembly GCA_016868055.1. GTDB lineage: Bacteria > Pseudomonadota > Gammaproteobacteria > Burkholderiales > Burkholderiaceae_D > Pernthalerella. The sequence continues at coordinate 19,823 of VGHX01000006.1, read as the reverse complement.
ATATTCATATTCACGTTCCGGAAGGCGCAACGCCTAAAGACGGTCCTTCGGCCGGTATTGCGATGACCACCGCGCTGGTATCCGTGTTAACAGGTATACCTGTACGCGCTGATGTGGCGATGACGGGTGAGATTACGCTGCGTGGTGAAGTGTTACCGATCGGTGGCTTGAAAGAAAAACTGTTGGCTGCGATGCGCGGTGGTATCAAGACGGTGTTGATACCAGAACAGAATGTCAAAGACCTGGCTGAAATTCCATCCAACGTGAAAAACGCCTTGGAAATTATATCGGTCAAGTGGATAGACAAAGTGCTCGACATCGCACTGGAGCGTAAACCGGTGCCGATTGCTGACGAAGAAGTGAGCGCGCAGGCGGCAGCTGCAACAGCAGAAAAACAAGCGGAGCCTCAAGTCGTCAAACATTAATTGGCAACCTGCCAAGCGCGCATCGATGTAATTTTTTTCCGTGCTTACCACAGAAAAGCGCTCTTCGGGGCGCTTTTTTAGTGCATTCATCGGTGATTTTTTTATATCAGCATCATGAAGATGCTCATCCTGATAACGAAACGGATGCAACTCTGACAGTGTCCGGCAAATTTCTTGACACTCGTACGCGCGGGCGAGTTTAATAGACGCTCGCTGTAGCTATGCGACGCTGCATGCGGCCAGAAGATGATCAGTCATCACTGGTCTTCGGAAGAACAAACTTAACTATATGCCTGAGGGGAATTCAGTGAACAAAACTGAACTAATTGATGAAATCGCGAAAGCGGCGGACATCTCGAAAGCCTCCGCGAGTCGCGCACTGGAAGCCATGATTGATGCGGTTGCCCACACACTTAAAAAAGGTGACACGGTGACGTTAGCCGGTTTCGGTACATTTGCAGTAACCGCGCGTGCCGAACGTATTGGACGTAACCCACGCACACGTGAGGAGATCAAGATTCCCGCATCCAAAGTGCCAAAATTCAAACCTGGCAAGGCACTGAAAGATGCGTTAAACTAGCGGTTTGGCCGGCGTGGTGACAAACGTCGGTGCAGGCTGACGAGCACGGACGTCACACAGGTTTCCGTCGGGTGCTTAGCTCAGTTGGTAGAGCGGCGCCCTTACAAGGCGTAGGTCGGGAGTTCGAGCCTCTCAGCACCCACCAACAAGTCAGCAGCAATGTGTAGTTTCAGGAGTGGTAGTTCAGTCGGTTAGAATACCGGCCTGTCACGCCGGGGGTCGCGGGTTCGAGTCCCGTCCACTCCGCCAAACCCAGAAAGGCGAACCCAGTGTTCGCCTTTTTTTATGCATCACATAATGATTAGCCCGACCACGGGCAAGGACTAACAGTGCGCCATGCTTGATTTCTTCCGCACCCACCAACGGCTAATGCAGTTTTTACTGCTGCTGATCATCCTCCCCTCATTTGCTTTCTTTGGCTTGCAAAGCTATACCAGTATGGCCAACCGCGAGCCGGCCGTTGCCAAGGTTGCGGGTCAGGAGATTACGCAGAAAGAATGGGATAACGCGCACGCGCGTCAACTCGAGCGCTTCAAGCAAATGTTTGGTGACCAGTTCAACCCGGCCATGTTTGACACGCCCGATGCAAAAATGGGTGCCTTGGAAAATCTGGTTTCGCAAAAGGCGCTGGCCAAAGATGTTGGTGAAAAGCACCTGACTGCGTCGGACGATCTGGTGCGCCAGACGATTCTCAGTATTCCCGGCCTGACCGATGCCGATGGCAAGTTCAGTAAAGAGCGTTATCAGCAGCTGCTGGCGGCACAAGGCTTGAACCCCGAAAAATTCGAGGCCACGCTGCGCCATGATTTGGCGATGCAGCAAGCCAACGCTGCGGTGCAGGGCAGCGCTTTCGCGCCAAGCGCAATTGCGCTGCGCATCTCATCGCTGAATCAGCAAAAGCGCGAGGTGCAAGAGCTGGCGATAGAGGCGAAGGATTTTCGTGCGCAGGTCAAGCTCACTGACGCCATGGTGCAGGATTACTATGATCGGTTTTCGTCGCAATTTCAGACGCCCGAATCGTTGAAGGCAGAGTTCATTCTGCTGGCGGCGCCGGCGGTGGAAGATCAGATTGTGGTGACCGATGATCAAATCAAAAAATTCTACGACGCGAACCAGGCGCGCTATAAAACTGACGAGCAGCGTCGTGCCAGCCATATCCTGATCAAGGCCAGCAAAGACGCATCCGCAGCCGAGAAAGGCGCGGCCAAAGCCAAGGCAGAGAGGCTGCTGGCAGCGCTCAAGAAAAGCCCGGGTGATTTCGCCAAGCTTGCCAAAGAAAACTCGGACGACCCCGGTTCAGCCGAGCGCGGTGGTGACCTGGATTTCTTCGGCAAGGGCATGATGGTCAAGCCGTTTGAAGACGCCGCCTACCAGCTGAAAGAAGGTGAGATCAGCCCCATCGTTGAGTCGGATTTCGGTTTCCATATCATCAAGCTCACCGCGATCAAAGCCGCAGCGACGCGCTCGCTGGTTGATGTGAAATCGAATATCGAAGACGAGATCCGTCGTACCGAAGCTGGCAAGAAGTTTGCCGCGATGGTCGAGACCTTCAACAACATGGTGTATGAGCAGCCGGATAGCCTGAAGCCTGTCGCCGACAAGCTCGGCCTGAAGATAGAAACCGTAGGCGGCTTAACGCGTCAGCCCAACCCATCGCTGCCCAAGCAGGCAGCGTTTAATCAGCCTAAATTTCTTGCGGCGATTTTTTCTGATGATGCGATCAAGGGCAAGCACAACACCGAATCGATAGAGGTTGGTTCTGGTATCTACATCTCCGGTCGCGTCGTCGATTACAAGCCGGTCACCAAGATACCGCTGGCAGACGCGAAAAAAAACATTGAGGAGCGCGTGCTGACCATTGAGGCAGAGAAGCTCGCCCAAGCCGCAGGTGAGAAGCGTCTGGCCGAGCTGAAGGCCGGTGGTAGCGCTGATTTTGCTGCGGTCAATCAGGTATCGCGGTCGAACTTTAATGGCGTGTCGGCGCCCGCAGTGGCCGCCATCATGAAGGCCGACCCGACCAAGTTGCCCGCTTATGTGGGCGTGGCCGTGCCGGGCAAGGGCTACAGCATTTACAAAGTGAACGGTATCGACGACAAGCCGGCTGATGCGGAAGCGATCAAATCAGAAAAGCAGCAGGTGGAAGAATTTATCGCCGCGCAGGAGATGGCGGGCTATCTGGGCGTGATTCGCAAACGCGCTAAGGCAGAAATCCTCAAGACCACGCCGGAGCCAAAGGCAATGAGCAAGCCTAAGCAATAGTTATCCAAGCCGATGCGCAGGCCGGGATCCAGATGCCACATCACTCATCGGCAATCAGTGTCTGCGCTGCAGCCGAGAAGTCTGATTCCTCGATGCCTCTCATCGGAATGACTTTGGCATTGAGATAGCCCGAGAAGTTGTTTTCAATCGAACGCAGATACGCGGGGTCATAGTGCGCGACCAGCAGCGTCTCTACCAATGCAGCGAACTCACCAGTGTCAGCCAGGGTCTGCCAGTGGTGGATTTTTTCTTTGCCATGTAATTGCGTCAGATGCGACAGCTGCGTTTTGAGTAAAGCCGTATCGCTCATCAAGTGCGGATAATCGTCCAGCAGCAGCTTCACTCTACACTCGGTCGGTAGCGCAATGCTCACGCAGGGCGATTGTCGGATGCGATCCATCAGCGCATCAGGTACCCGTAGATCGCCGATTTTCTTGCTCTCCGACTCGACGTACACCACACGACTAGAGCTAAACCCGCGCAGCGCGTCCCATAGCCGGGTCTCGAACAGTTTCTGCGAAGGCTGCGGGTTCAGCGGCATGCTACCCAGCACTGAACCGCGATGCGCCGCTAATCGCTCCAGATCGAGTACTTGCGCACCGGCTTGCTGAAGGGTCTGCAACAAACGGCTCTTACCGCTGCCGGTCGTGCCGCAGATAACGCGAAACTGCAGCGACACGGGCAACTGATCAAGCACGTGCATCACAGCATGGCGGTAGGCTTTGTAGCCACCCTCGAGCTGCATTACCGGCCAGCCTATCTTGGCGAAGATCAGTGCCATCGATCCGCTGCGGTTACCACCACGCCAGCAATAGATGAATGGTTTCCATTGCTTGGGCATAGCCTGAATCTGCTGCTCAAGATGATGCGCGATATTGCGTGCCACGAGTGCAGCGCCGAGCTTGCGTGCTTCAAATGGGTTCTGCTGCTTGTACATCGTGCCGACCAGAATGCGCTCGCTATCATCGAGCACCGGGCAGTTGATGGCTCCGGGGATATGGTCTAGCGCATACTCTGCGGGCGATCGTACGTCGATGATGCTGTCAAAGGTATCCAGCTCGGCAAGTGCTTGTGCCGCTGGCAGCAGCGCGGGATATTTCATCGGCGCTTACTTGAGCAGCGGGCGCAGGATAGGCCAGACAGTGTCCAGCATCACCGGCTGCGCGCGCTGGTTGGGATGAATACGATCTTGCTGAAAAAATCGCTCCGTGTCCTCCAGTCCGGCAAATAGAAACGGTACCAGCTTCACATTGCGCTCGCGCGCCAGACCCTGATACATGGCAGCGAAGCGTTTGCTGTAATCCGGGCCGTAATTCGGCGGCACGCGCATTCCCAGCAGCAGCACGCGTGCGCCGATACGATCAGCTGCTTTGATCATCTCGCGCAGATTGGCTTGGGTTGCTGCGAGTGACAAGCCGCGCAGGCCATCGTTACCGCCCAATTCAATGATCAGCAGCGCGGGTTTATGTTGTTGAAGTAGCGCCGGTAGTCGCGTCAGCCCGCCTGCTGTCGTCTCGCCGCTAATGCTGGCATTGACCACATTGACAGCGAGCTTGTCATCTGTCACACGCTTTTGCAGCAGACTGACCCAGCCGGTCTCGCGCGGCAGACCATACTCGGCCGAGATGCTGTCACCGAGCACCAGCAAGGTTTTTGATGCAGAATACGCCGCCGGTGCGCACAGCATCAGGCACAGCAGCAGCACCTGGCTGAGACTACCGATTATCCGACTCTGCATGCAAGATCATCCCCAAAACTATCCAGCCATCGCCGTCGAAGGCCTGAACAAAAAAGTCGCAGACGCAAGCGGCGAGCTCAGCATTCTGTCTGACTTGAATTTTACCGTGCAGCCCGGCGCTACGGTCGCGCTGGTGGGCGCCTCCGGCTCGGGAAAATCAACGCTGCTGGGGCTGCTAGCCGGATTAGATACCCCCAGCTCGGGCACGGTGCGTATTGATGGCACTGACCTGTATGCGTTGGATGAAGATGGTCGTGCAGCGCTGCGTAAGTCGCGTATCGGATTTGTGTTTCAGTCGTTTCAATTGCTGGGTCATCTTACGGCACTTGAGAATGTGATGCTGCCGCTAGAGCTGCGGGGTGACAAATCTGCCAAGCAGAAAGCGCTCGCCATGCTCGATCGGGTGGGTTTGTCGCAGCGTTTGAAGCACTACCCAAAATTTTTGTCTGGTGGTGAGCAGCAGCGCGTCGCCTTGGCACGGGCTTTTGTGACCGAGCCACCGCTACTCCTTGCTGATGAGCCAACCGGTAGCTTGGATGCCGCGACTGGTGAAGCGGTGATCGGTTTAATGTTTCAGCTGAACCGTGAGCAGCACTCCACGCTAATGCTGGTCACGCACGACAAGACGATTGCGGCGATGTGTCAGCGGCAAATCACGATTAGTGCCGGTCATATTGTCGATGACAAATAGGCGCGCTCAATGGGAGGTGCCTATACCGGCTTCCGGTTCAAGCAGTTGCGCACATAAGGTAGTAACTCGCCCGCAGTGACACCGACCGGGCCCATACCATCTGCGACCATTTGATCTGCAGCTGCGCCGTGTAACCAGACAGCTGCCAGCGCTGCTTCCCAGGGGGTGTGCTGCTGTGCCAGCAATGCGCCACATAAGCCTGCAAGCACATCGCCACTACCCGCAGTAGCGAGCGCCGGGTTCCCTGTGGTGTTGATAGCCAAGCGGCCGTCAGGCGCGGCCACAACGCTGCCCGAGCCTTTGAGGATCACGCAAGCGTTAAACCGTGCGGCAAGCTCTGCCGCAACGCTCAACCGGTTCTGTTGCACCTGCGACGTATCCGAGCCCATCAGTCGCGCTGCCTCAGCCGGATGGGGTGTCAGCAGCGCAGGCGCACGGCGTCGTGCCAGCCGTTGTTGCAGCCCATATTCTTGTGCCACCAGATTCAGCGCATCAGCGTCCAGCACCAGCGGTAATTGGGTGGACAGGGCACGCGCCACAAGGTCATGCGCGCTGCGCGAGATGCCGAGCCCGGGCCCGATCACGACTGCGCCTTGCTGTAAATCGATGGCAGCGGCGTCGCGGCACATTAACTCCGGATGTACTGGATCAAACGCTGGTGGCGACGCCGCAAATGCCGCAAACACTCTGCCGGCACCCGCCATAGCGCACATGCGCGCCGCCAGTAGCACCGCACCGCTCATGCCGTCAGTTCCGCCAATTACCGTGACATCCCCAAAACTCCCTTTGTGAGAGGCATGAGGGCGTGCGCTGAACACATGCGGAAACAGCGCAGGGGTAATCAATCGCGCCAGTGGCGCACCAAAGCTCTCGACATCCAAGCCCAGTGCATCAACCACTACCGTACCTGCGTAGTCACGCCCCGCGCCGGTATGCAAACCGGGTTTATCGGCGATCAGGGTTAGCGTGGTACTGGCGCTGACCGCCACCGTGCCACCCAGCACGACGCCACTGTCTGCGTCCAAACCACTGGGCACATCAATCGCAAGCACTTTGCAGTCAAGCGCATTGAGCTGTTCGACTGCCGCAGCGAATGGGCCGGCGAGTGGTCGCGCTAGTCCGATACCGAATAAGCCATCAATCGCCAGTGCCCAGTGCGCGGTGACATCAAACCGTTCAACAAACTGCACTTTAGCGCCACGTGCGCGCTGATAGGCTGCGAGCGCATCGGTTGGCAGGCGCTGCGGGTCGGCCATCAGCACGGCCATCACAGGCAAACCGCGTTGCGCCAACAGCGCCGCGGCTTCGAGCGCGTCACCGCCGTTGTTACCCGGCCCGGCGAGTACCAGCACCGGCGCTTTGTTCTGCGGCAGTAGCATATCGAGTGCTACCTGCGCGGCGGCAGCGCCGGCGCGCGACATCAAGGTGCCGGCGGGAAGAGAAGTTAATGCGGCGCGTTCTATGTCGCGCACGCGGGTTACGCTATAGATCCGCTGATCAGCGGACTCGGTCGCCATAACGTGTGAGCGTGAGCCCGTCGGTATCGATCTCGGTGCGACGACCAGAGACAACATCCGCTACCAGCTTGCCGCTACCTGCGGCGAGTGCCCAGGCACTCGCGCCATGGCCGGCGTTAATGAACACATTATTGTGGGTGGTGCTGCCGACCAACGGCACGCCCTCTGGCAGCATCGCGGTCGGCCCGCACCAGAAGGTCGCGGTACGGTAGTTGGCAGCGTTCGGAAACCAGTCGTCGGCCACTTTGACGAGTGTGTCGATCGCCTTCTGGTGCAAATCAAAATTACTGGAACCCAGCTCGGCACAACCCGCGATACGAATACGTTTACCGAGCCGCGTGAGTGCGATGCGGTAGGTGTCGTCATACAGAGAGACATTGGGGGCGAGATCGTACTCTTGGATCTGGGTAGAGGCCGAGTACACCTTGACAGGGTACATCGGCAGGCTAATACCAATATTGCGCAGCAGCTTGCCGCTTTCAGCGCCCGCCGCAATCACGATCGCATCCACATCAACAATCTTGTCGCCGACGCGGTAGCTGACACCGCCCAGCTCGGGCTGAATCGCGTCCACCTCGCAATTAAACTGAAACTCGACGCCACGCTCCTGCGCAATCGCTTTCAGCTGTCGCACGAACAAGGGGCAGTTGCCGCTCCAGTCATCCGGCATGAATAGCGCGCCTTGAAACGGGGTCTGGGTGGAGAGGGTCGGCTCGAGCTGTGCCGCACCGTCCGGATCAAGCAACTCGGTGCGCACGCCGGCATCACCGAGAGTCTCCATCATGGGATGGGCTTGGTCCAGATCACGCGCCGTACGGAACATCATCATCACACCAGTGCGCTGCTGGAAGTCGAGCTCGTGTATCTGCGCCAGATGCAGCATCAACTCATGGCTGTAGCTGGCGAGACGATGCAGCCGTGATTGGTTTTGTTTGAAGCGTTGAATATCGCACTCGGCGCTTAGCCGACGTAGCCAGCCCCACATCGCCGGCTCGAACTTGGCGCTGAACGCCATCGGAGATTCCGGACGCATCAACATGCCGAGCACGCGGCGTACCGTTCCCGGCATCGACCATGGCCGAACCGAGGCTGGACCCATCAGATCCAGATTGCCGAAGCTGGCCTCCTGCGCCACATTGCCGTAGCGCTCCAGCACCGTCACCTCGTGCCCTGTCTCGGCAAGGAAATAGGCAGCACACACTCCGACGACACCGCCGCCGATAACAGCTACGCGCATTGGACTCCAGAATCCGCAAAACCTCGTCGACACATCACTCGTTCGACGGGGCAGGTCTTTGCCAGCAAGTTAATAATCCGCTATAGGTTAGCGGACATCAGCACTTAAAACAATTGGCAATAAAGTTTGATTTCCAAGCTTAATTGCTAAATAAGCGGAGTCAGGCGGGGCACAGCAGCTACCCGAAGCTTGCAGCCACCGTTCGAACCGATGAGTGGTTAGCATTTACGAGGCAGCTGTCAAAGCGAAATCACACAATCATTATTGCTATTATTTTAATTTTTTGGGCCTTGCCACTCACGTCGTCGGAATAAATCTTTCGTATTTAAGCTTGAAGCGTCGTCGTACATCCCACTGAGGATGTGTACGCCCTGCTGGTCACTGTGCTGACGAAGATCCACTCACCCTTGGCCGCCGTGGGCGTGAAGGTCATTTTCAAGAAGCCTCGCCGCGAAGGATCCATCCAATTCAGATCGTCGACAACACCTTCAAAAATGGCTTTTATCTGTTGCGGAGGGAATGCCTTGAGGTAGTCCTCCAAGCCAGGGGAGGTCACCGCGCTCGCCGCAAACTCTTCCCCAACCTTCGTACCGTCCAATGCTGGATTAGCCAGCCCTTTGAGTGTCAAATCGTTGTGCCAAGCATTGTGAGTATCGCCCGACAGAACAATCAGTCGCTTGCCTAGTTGGAGCGCAGTTGCCAGGATTGTTTCTCTTGCGACAATATAACCATCCCACGCATCGAGGTTATACCCAAGCTTAGGATTGGTCGTTGCGTTTAAGAGCGCCACCTGTTCAGCAGAACGCGATGATGCCGGCGTGTTTTTAGCTGTTAAATAATCAGTCACCGCCTTTTGCCCTGCCGCTTGCGCAGCGGCGGAGGTATCAGTGCTGTTGAGTGCTTTCAGGACCGACGCCGGAAATTCCATTCGCGCCATCAGGACTTGTTGCCCGAGCACTTGCCAAGTTGCGGTGCTCGCTACAATTTTACTCTGCAGCCATTGGACCTGTTCTACGCCGAGCAGTTGACGATTCGGGGAGGCGAACTCTGCAGCAGCCAAGGCATAGGCGCTCGCTCCGTTGATTCCTGCAAGTGAGGCTATATCAACTTGCTTGTCTCGACCGATAAGTCGGGTATCAAGCATATGCAGGCTCAGCAGCTTACCAAAGTCAAAGCTTCGATAAAATTTTGTTTTATCTGTGCCAGAGCGGATAGGCATCCATTCGTGATAAGCCTGGATGGCAACTGCTTTACGGTTACTCCATGAACCCTCTGCAGCCGGATCATGATTTTCAGCCCCATCTTTGTAGGCATCATTAGCAAGCTCATGATCGTCCCAAACACTGATCATCGCTAACCGCGCATGCAAATTCTTGCTATCTGGATCGCTTTTGTATTGTGCATGGCGCAGGCGATAGTCAGCTAACGTAATCAGCTCATTCGTTGGTATTGATGCTCTTCCAAGTGTCTCTGCAGCAATAGACGCATATCCATTAGCCGGATATTCGTAAATGTAGTCACCAAGATGAACGACAAGATCTACATCACTCGCCGCGACTTCGGCGTAGACATTAAAAAATCCAGCTGGATAATTGCTACAACTAGGAACGCCGAGTTTCACACTCAGGGCATTCAGTGGCAAGGTACGCGTTATGCCAACGGGAGAGGGGTTTGATCCCTCAAGAAATCGATAGTAATAACTTTGTCCGGCGGCGAGGCCGGTAGCATCAACTTTTACGGTATGACCGGTATTGATGCTGGCCTCGGTATCACCTTGCGTGATAATTTGAGTAAATGCAGCGTCCGAGGCGACTTGATACCGAAGTGGTACGGTTGCATCGCTACCCGGATATCTCGCATGCGTCCATAAGATGACTCTGTCAGCCAACGGGTCACCGCTGGCGACACCATAGTTGAATTCAGCATAGCCGCCGTCGCCGCTGCAGGCAGTTAACCCTACACCTGTCGATAATGCAGCGGACACGCTGGCTAGTCGGATAACAAAATCACGACGGCTAAAGCTTTGGGTCATGACAACTCCTGTCAGGATAATTTCCGAAGGTACAAGCGTTTTATTAAGTGAAGATGACGCGTTGATGCCGGGTTTGTAAATTCAGTGAACGAGGCCGGCACGCCTCACTCGAAGGGAGACACCGTACTGTTTCGAAGAAGATGAAATCTATCCGAGCCTGCGCCGCAGCATGTCACATTGAAAATTCGGCATACGGGATGCCGTTCCCAATCAAAGAAGCGACTGATTGCTTGTTTTCCGGGGATTCAGAAAAATCTGCTAAAACCTTCCTGCGAGTTTTCTCAGGGTTGGTATTCAACTGATCTAGCCACCAACCAAACCCAACCTGATCTGGGTTTCGACCTAAAATATTCGTGTAGAGCTTGGACAAAAAGTCTGAGTTTGAAGAATTCAATCCGTACATACGCGTGAATTCGCTGGAATCAATAAAGCGTGCCGAAACTTCAAGCAGGCTCATACCTTTGTCGGTCTGGGAAATCCAATATCCAAGACCTGTCAGGTCCCCCTGAGTCGGATCACGGCCGAAGGCTGCTTTATAGATTCGGTAAACTTTTCCGGCGTTATCGTCAATGTCAAAGGCAATCGATTTGTCTACAAACTTGATTCGTTCCACGCTCGTGAGTCGGTCTATCTCTGAGGAGTTACGCGACGTGATCGTCAATCCACCAGTCATGACGCCGATGCTGTAAGCAGAGGAGGGGGCTTGATAGACAAATTTATCAATCGGTCCTTGGCCCATGACAATTTCGCTATTCGCGGAGTTGGTGCCAATGCCATTGATTGATAAAGTCATCGGCGAGGTGACAGCGGTATCACCCGCAGCCCCACTTTTCGCAAAGTCCATTTGAAGAGCGTATCGCGTGATCAGACTTCCGGTCTGATTCACCCAAGTTGTTACTGGACCTGTTAAGACGGTGGTACTGGGTATAGACAGCAACAGGTTTCTGTCGAGGTCTTCCGGCCCGAAGTGACCGAAAGCCAGCATTTTGCTAACGTCCGTCCCGGCACTAAACACACCTTGCTGCTGCATCGCGTAGAAGGCGATTGCATCAGCCGATTGATAAACGGTAAATTTTGCCGCCCGCAGTTTGGCGTCAGCTGGAATGTCGACCCGAAAGTAATCCGCATCATTGCGTACTATTTCACCATGAACAAGCAGCGTGTGGTCAAGCGTCCCCACTGAATCTGGATTCAGCGGGTCGTTTGAGACCTCGCGCCAGCCACGTCCATTTTTATCAAGGACTAACTCGGTCGGCACCGATGGATTGCCAGCCAGATCTAACTGACGTAACGACAGCTTGGGAAATGCGTTCCCCAGAACGGACAAACTAGCACCAATACCAGCTCGCCAAGATTGGCCCTGGTCAAAAGAATACTCCCACGATGCATTTTGCTCGAAGCCACTAAGATCAAATCGAGTGACCCCAGTCTGTTCTATCAAAACCGCATTAACAGGGCTAGGTGGGCGCGTATCCAACACGCATTTTGCGATGACAATATCAGAGACATTCCCATCATTATCGCGAGATCTAACCCATATCGTCTGTGCCCCATCCTGGGTAACCTCGAAGCTATTCCCTTGTCCTATGATCCATGTCGCACCTTGGTTGAGGGAATATTCCCAACCAATATCCGAGGTCGTAGAGATCGACCACAAACCGGTTCGGGTTATACCGTCAGTTACCGACAGTCCGGTATCTGTGAAGTTGAGTACGGGCGCTTTCAACATTGGGCTAATAAAAGAGGGAGTTACTGCAGCTACACGGTTGGCCCCGCACAGGCCCGTCCTATGCTCGACTGTAGCGGTGATTTATGACAGTTTTATTGCATCAAATCATTGCGATAAATGACCAAAAAATTTACGCCCCGGGATTGTCAATTATTTGGAAGAGGATGCTTCAGGAGGTGGCGTCAGGTTATCTTTCGCGGTACTGCTTAGCTTCGATAGTGGTATCACGCGTTGCTGGCCATTCTCCAACACCACAACGCTGCGCTGATTGATCTGTTTGATGATGATGCCAGGCGCGACCTCTGCATTCATACCCAAGGCACGCGCGGGCTTGGCATCGCTCGTAATAATCGCGACCCGTTCGCCGGGTGTGCGTGAATAAATAATGCCGCTCAGCTGAAGCGGTGTGCTTGTGGCTTCCGTACTAGCGCCACCAAACAACTGTGTGGCCGCTGATAGCTCGGGCAGCGCTGGCTCGGCAGGCGCTACCACCTGTAGCGTACGCGTCGACGGTGCCATCCACTGCAGTAACCAGTAGGTGACTGAGGCGCTCAGCAAAATAAATAAAACAAAACTGCACAGCAGAGGTAGGCGCTTCATGAGCTATGGCACAATTTATATAAAAAAGTATCGATAAACTTATCGCTGTGTTTTATAGCGGTTCATCGCACAAGCTGATTGATTTCGATAATCGGCATCAGCACCGCCAGCACAATCAGCAGCACCACCACACCCATACTCAGAATGAGCAGGGGTTCGAGCAAGCCCGCAAGCGTTAGTGCGCGACGCTCCAAATCCTGGGCTTGCATCTGCGCAGCACGATCTAGCATCGCGGGTAATTCACCCGTTGCCTCGCCTGCCCGGATCATGTGAATCAGCATCGGCGGAAAATTCTGCTGCTCGCCGAGTGCGCGCGCAAGACTGACACCCTCGCGCACGGCATTAGTCGCCTCATCGACTTGCTGACGCATCGCCATGTTGGATAAGGTGTCGCGGCTGGTGTGCAGCGCACGCAAAATCGGAACCCCTGCGCTGGTGGTGATGGCTAGCGTGCTGGCAAACCGTGAGGTGTTCAGGCTGCGCTGAAATCGCCCGATCAGCGGCGCTTGTAATAACCAGCGATGCCAGCGTAATCGGCGCTCCGGGTCGCGCAGGCTGCGCTGCCACAAAGTCCAGCTCACCACCGCAATCAACGCCACCAGCCAACCCCACTGCCGCACAAAGCCGGATAGTGCGAGCATGATGGTCGTGAGCAAAGGCAGTTGCTGTTTAGTGCTGGCGAATACCGACACGATTTGCGGTACCACATAGGTCAGCAGAAAAATCACAATTAAAAACGCGACCACGGTGACGATGGCGGGGTACGTAAATGCCAGTCTCAGCTTTTGGATTAGGGCATTACGGTTTTCAATATAATCGGCCAGGCGCGCTAATACGGTGGCTAGCTGTCCGGTTTGCTCGCCAGCGTTCACCAAAGCGCGGTAGATATCCGCAAAATCTCTCGGGTGATGTGAGAGCGCATCCGACAGCGATGCGCCACCCATCAGCTCGGATCGGATCATGGCAATCAGCTCGCGCACATAAGGCCGCTCGGCTTGCTCCATCAGTGCATCAAATGCCTGCTCCATCGGCAGATTGGCACCGAGCAGCGCGGCCAGTTGTCTTGTAAACAGCGCGAGCTCGATATTCGTGAGTTTTTCGCCGAAGTGGAATATGCGCCGCTCGCCGGAGGCGGCTTCACTGTTAATCACTTCAAGCGAAAACGGCACCAAGCCGCGCGCACGTAAATCCGAACGTGCGGCGCGAGGACTATCGGCGCGCAGAATTCCTTTGCTGGCAATGCCGGCAGCGTTCACTGCTTGATAGCGAAAGGCGGGCACGGGTTAGTCCTTGGTGACCCTGAGCAGCTCGGCCTCTGTCGTGGTGCCGTCGCGTAGCCAGCGCTCGCCGTCCTGATACATGGTACGCATGCCGTCGCGTAGCGCTGTGTCGCGAATCTGTGCCTCGGAGGTTCGCTGATGGATCTGCGCGCGTATGTGATCGGTAGTCACTAACAACTCGTAAACGCCGACGCGACCATGGTAGCCAGTGCCAGCACATTTATCGCAACCAACTGCGTGCCACTGATGCCCGTCGAAGCGTTTGCAATGCGGGCATAACTTGCGCACCAGCCGCTGCGCTAGCACTCCCAGTAAAGATGACGATAATAAAAACGGCTCGATACCCATATCCAGCAAGCGCGTGATGGCTGCCGGTGCATCGTTGGTGTGCAGGGTCGCAAGAACCAAATGCCCGGTGAGCGAGGCTTGTACAGCGATTTGAGCGGTCTCCAGATCGCGAATCTCGCCGATCATGATCACGTCCGGGTCTTGTCGCAGAATAGCGCGCAGCGCTTTCGCAAAGCTCATATCGATACGTGCATTGACCTGGGTCTGACCGACACCCGCTAGCTCGTACTCAATCGGATCTTCTACAGTAAGTACGTTGGTGGTGGGCGTGTTGAGCTGTGTGAGCGCGGCGTATAGCGTGGTGGTTTTACCCGAGCCGGTTGGCCCGGTGACGAGCACAATGCCATGCGGTTGCGAGATGAGTTGGTCAAATTGCACGCGCGTATGATCACTCATGCCCAGCTGTTGCAAGTCCATACGGCCGCCTTCTTTATCCAGCAGACGCAGTACCGCGCGCTCGCCATGACCGGTAGGCAGGGTAGAGACACGCACATCGACCGGTTTGCCGCCTACGCGCAGGGTGATGCGGCCATCTTGCGGCAGACGCTTCTCGGCGATATCCAGCTGCGACATGATCTTGATGCGCGAGATCAATGCCGCGTGTATGCCTTTTTTGGGCCGTACGACATCGCGGAGTCGACCATCGATGCGAAAGCGCACAATCGAGATTTGCTCGAACGGCTCGATATGAATATCTGATGCACCCTCGCGCAGGGCTTGCGTTAGTAGCGCGTTGATCATACGAATCACGGGCGCATCATCAGCCGCTTCCAGCAGGTCTTCGATAGCGGGCATGTCTTGCATCAGCCGCGCCAAATCCAGATCTGATTCAACTTCACCCACGACTTGCGCGGCATCGCCACCACCGCTGGCGTAGGCCTGCGCAATCGCGCGCTCGAGTTGTTCGGTCGTTAGACGATTCAGACGCAACCGCCCAAATCGACGACTAATCTCTGCTACGGCAGCCGCAGGGGTTGTCTCGGATATCCAGACATCGATCGCATCATTCGGTGCGCCGGCTTGCGCCAGCACCCCAAAGTCGCGCGCAAATGCAAAGGGTAGCAGGCGAGGGTCTTGCATCGGTGCGCTCATGGTTTTGGGGCTCTGACAGTGGTTAACACGATCATTTAGCGTTGCTCGATCTGAGGCGGTTCAACGGAGTAGGTTTCAGGTGCAGTGGCTGGCTTGGGTGCGGTGAAGTCCGTCACCGGTGCTGCTCTGTTCAGTAGCGCGCCCCCGACCGGTCTGCCGTTTTCCAGGAGGGGTAGCTGCGGTGGCTCGGTTTGAGGCAGCAATATGCCAGGTGCTGGCTGGGCTATCGATTGCGCATTACGAATATAGTCATATCGATCACTCGCCACTGATACGCTTTGTTCATTGCTACGGATAACGGTGGGCCGCAAGAACACCATCAGGTTGGTTTTGCTCCGACGCTTTGATTGGTAGCGGAAAAGGTTGCCCACGATCGGCAGGTTGCCCAGGCCAGGTACTTTTTCCATGGAGTTGGATTCCGTATCTTCGATCAGGCCACCCAGCACAATAATCTGACCATCGTCGACCAGAACATTGGTATCGATGGATCGTTTACTGGTGATGAGACCTGATGCTGTCGATTGCTGAATGTTTGAGGTCTCCTGATAGATTGCCATTTTTACCGTACCTCCTTGCGAAATAGTCGGACGTACTCTGAGCGAGAGACCGATATCGCGCCGCTCAATCGTTTGGAATGGATTGACACCAGCACTACCGCCCGAGGCCGCTGTCGTAAACTGACCAGTAATAAACGGCACGTTTTGGCCGACGATAATGCGTGCCTCTTCGTTATCCAGTGTGATCAGGTTCGGCATCGATAGAATATTCGCCTTTGCATCTGTCTCAAGCGCGCGAGCCAGAACGCCAAGCCCGAGTTGTCCCTTGCTATTTTGTTGTATCACGCCAGCGGTAATGCCATTACCGGGTGGCAGCGGCGTACCCGAAGAGGACAGTGCAGCACCTGCCTGTTGAATGAGGTTATCGCCACCTGTGGCAAATCCGGTAATCACGCCGACTCGATATCCGGCGCCGCCATCGCCAGACAACGCTGCCCACTGCACGCCGAGCTGCGCTGCGCGTTCTGCGCTAATTTCAACAATCAGTGACTCGACGTATACCTGCGCACGGCGCGCATCCAGCTGATCGATGATGACACGTAAATTTCGGTATACACGTTCGTTTGCAGTGATGATCAAGGTGTTGGTACTTGGGTCTGCTTGAATGAACCCAGCCGTGCCGCCTGCGGGTAGAGGCCCCTGCATCGGCGCTGGTGAGCTGCTCATACCCTGCAGACCACCCGTTGCGACATTGTTTGTGGGCGCTGGCGCCGGCGCGGGTGCAAAGGTATTCGGTAACGCGGGCATGGTCGATCCCGATTCGCTGGCGACAACTGCCCTCAGTACTTGCGCCAGCTTAGTTGCCTCGGCATTACGCAAGTAGACTACGTGTACGTTACCCGGCAAGGTGGTTGGCTGATCTAACTTTGCGATGAGGGTTCGGGCGAGCGTTGCCCGGGCAGCGTTTGGTGCGCGAATGATGAGCGAATTTGTTCGTGCCTCGGCCAGTACCATCACGCGGCCTTGGTCTGGTTGCGTAGCAGCACCTGCAGTGGCCGTATTGTCGAGCAACCGGTTAATCGTAGTCGCTAGATCCATCGCAATGGCATGCTCCAGACGCACCACATCCAGCTCCGCAATGGCCGGCGTATCGAGCGTTGCGATAATGCGCGCGATACGCTTGAGATTGTCGGCATAGTCGGTGACCACCAATGTATTGTTGGAGGTATCCGCTGCAATTGTGTTGTTAGGTGAGATGAGTGGACGCAGCACCGTCACCAGACCGGTTGCGCTCTGATGATTCAATGAGAAAATCTGCGTGACGATTTGATCGCCACGCAGCTTGGCAACTTGAACGGGTGCTGACTGCAGTTTGGCGTCTGCTTCGGGAACAACCTTCACATAGTCTGGCGTGCGCACAAGCGCAAAGCCTTGCAGCCGAAGTACCGAGCTGAGCAGATCAAATGCCTGTGTTTTGCTCAGCGGCTTTTCCGATACCAAATTAATCGTTCCTTTTACTCTCGGATCGATCACGAAGGTATTGCCGGTGTAGTGGCCAATGGCGCGAATGACCGATTCAATATCGGCACCGACGAAGTTGAGTGCAGCCTGCTTTTCGTGCGGCTCTTGCGCCAAGCTACTGCCGCTTGCCATCGCGGTGAGCAGCATGATGAGCGGAAAGATGATTTTCATAAAATTTTCTTAGACTTCTTAAATGATTAGGAATTTTTTAGCTACTTTTTTAAAACTCGAGCGCGATAACATCTTGGCCATTAATTTGTCGCCGCTGTCCAAGGAGGTTCATCAACGCTATCAGCCTTGCTTGCTCGCTTTCTTGCGCGGTTGCCTGACCGGAAAAATGGAAAGACCCGTTGGCAATCTCGCCTTTACCAGTCAATAGCAAAGGCCCTGCCAAACTTTTTAAATCAAGCTTTGCGGTGTTTCCTTGCCAGTCAACACGTAGGCGATAAGCGCCAAGCGGCTTGACCGCCGACAGGGCTGATACAACATTGAGCAAATCTAGCTGCAACACCGCGTTGGTTCTAAAACCCCCAGCATGGCGCTCGACTCGCATCGATGGCCAAGTCAGACTCAGCTGCCCCGCCGGTTGGATGGTATTCAGCGGTGCGCCCAACGCGCTTAGGCCATCTGCAGGCAAGCTAAGACGCGCCGGGCCGATCTCCCAACGCCACCAGTTCCCGCGAATGCTGATGGGTTCTGGCGTGACTGCAGAATTCATTAGGCGGATGTCGACCACGCCAATGAATACCAAGGGCGAGATTTGCCATTCACAGCGCCCCGGTAATAATGGTGAAAGCGACTCATCACGTGCAGCGGCGGCACCCAGTAATGCGGAGCCTCGCCAGACACTTCCCTCGACATTTGCCAATGAAAGACGACCATTCGTCTGGCGATCGATAAGAGGCACCAGCCACACAGCCGGCGCGCTTGCTAGCGCCGTAATGGATACGGTTAACAAACCAGCGAGTAGCCACGTCAAAGGATGTTTCATGGCGTAGCGCTCAAGGATCGTAATGACACCGACGCGTCGACCTGACCAGCGCGCTCACGCGCAATGATGCTTATGTCGATAACAACGTAGCTCCGCTCACGGTGTATTTGCTGAAGCCATCGATTGAGCGAATCAAATGAAACATCGCTGCAGCGCAAGCGGATCAATCCCGCAGATATGTCCAACGATGATACTTTGATAGCTGAATCACTGAGGCTACGCTCAAGCTGGGTACGATCGATTGATCGCACACCTGTTGCGGAGGGTGCTGCTGATGCCTTACCGTTTAGCTGACTGGCAAGGGCCTGCATTTGCGCGCGTTCTAAACGTAATTGTGGCAGTGACTGTTGCCAAAAATGTCGTCCATTTAGCGCCGGTTCAACGAGCGTAGAAAATATTAACCCGATGAATAAAAAAATAGCCGTTATCACCAGCAAACGCTGCTCGCGCGATGATCGCTCTCGCCAGAATTTTGTATTACCTAGCTGCCGTATCATGATCGACCCACCAGAAAAAGTTGCGGGTCAGTCGGCGAGGGCGTCATTTTCAGTTGCCGCGCTACTAGCGGGCCTTGCAGTGCTTCGAGCGATAACTTGGTGTCTGGCTTAAGTTTGATACTAAGTGCACCATCTCGATATTCAAGTGAGGCAATGCCGCGTACGTCATGACCGGATTCTCGCCATGCTTCACCGAGTGCCGCGCTAAGAACGAGATAGTCGGAGGGGCTCAGTTGTCCGGATGTCTGGCGCGATGTCGCAATTTTCTGCTTCATCTGCGCCAAAGGATCAAGAATGACTTGGTCGTTTGGAAAACTGCGCCGAAAAATGTCGGTTATCTCTTCACGGATCTGTAGCCCTTCATGATGCAGGCGCAACCAATCAGCGTTGATAGCTACGATATTGAACAATACAAACATGGTCGCTATCAGAATAGGGTAGCGCCAACCGGTCCAATCGATGGTCGATGGCTGATCGTCATCGATTGCACTCATCAGATCGACCGGAACTCGATGGCTCGCTGTGATCCAGTCTGCCCACTGCTCGTCGACCAGCGTAATATTGCTGGCATGCTGGAACTCAAGCCACTGCGTAAATTGCTGGTGCTGTGCTCCGGGTACGGATAAGCTGACCACGCGCTCCGGCGCAAAATATGACAGCATCTGAATCACTGTACCCGGTAGATCGCTATCGTTTTCTATTTCAATGGACAGGCCGAGCCCCTCATCAGCAGACAAGCGCAGCGCTAACTCATAGCGGTTTGCTTGATGAAGTAATGCAGCCGACACA